>DASROF010000247.1:0-7701 GCA_035647075.1 Vicinamibacterales bacterium
CGATATGCCGTTTCAGTTGAAACTGCGGATCGCGACAAGTCCGGCGGCCTGTGACGCGCAGATTGCTGCGGTCCGAGCGCTCGTGTCGGGTCAGACCGCAATCCTGACGGAGATCGCCGAGCAGGCAGCGTGGGCGGCCCAGCTGGACCCGATGGGACACGGCGACGCGACGGTGCGATTCAGCTGGTTGCCATCACGATTGCCCCAGGTGTTGACGATGCTCGAAGAGATGCAACGAAGCGGAACCCGGTTGCTGTTCGCCGGACGTGTCGTCGGCACAGGCGCGCTACAGTTGTCCGGCGAAATGCCGGCGCTGGCCGCTGCGGTCGAGCGTTTGCGCGCGAGCGCTGATGTGGGAAATGTCGTTCTGCTCCGCGGATCGCGCGAGCTCAAGGAGCGCGTGGACGTCTGGGGGCCGGAGCGGCCGTCCGATCGCGTCACCCGTGCGGTAAAGCAGTCGCTGGATCCAGCCGGTATCCTGAACGCAGGCCGCGGTCCGATTTGAACCCATGAACCCGGTGAACCCCAGTCCAGCGTTTCACGAGCCCGACGCTCCTCCATCAGCTCTGATCGATACGTGTGTTCACTGCGGCTTCTGCCTTCCCACGTGTCCGACCTACCTGCTGTGGGGTGAGGAGATGGACTCGCCGCGCGGCCGCGTCTATCTGATGAAAGCCGGTGTCGACGGACGTGCGGAACTCTCCTCGTCCTTCGTGCAGCACTTCGATCGCTGCCTTGGTTGTGTGGCGTGTGTGACGGCGTGTCCGTCCGGGGTGCAATACGGGCCGCTCATCGAAAAGACCCGCGCCCAGATTGAGCGCCGGTACACGAGATCCCTCCCGGATCGCCTGTTCAGGTCGGGGCTCATGGCGCTCGTCCCCTACCCTCAGCGCATGCGGATCGCGATGCTTCCGCTCGTGCTGCTTGGCGGAATCGTGCGCGCAATCGGCCGCAGGTTGATGGTACCCGGCAAGAGAGTGTCCGACGAACAGAACGGTGGTGCGCGCCAGGCACTCCCGTCGGCGGACGCGACATTCATGCAGCGTGTCGCTGCCGCGCTGGCGCTGTCGCCACCCGTGTCACTGTTCTCGATGTTTCGACAGATTCCCGAGCACACGCCGGCAGTCGGTGAGTCACGCCTGAAGGTCGCAGTGCTGACCGGGTGCGTCCAGCGTTTGTCGTTTGGCGACGTCAATCGTGCAACGGTGAACGTGCTTGCCGCCGAGGGCTGCACTGTGGCGGCGCCGGCAACGCAGGGCTGCTGCGGAGCGCTGCCGCTGCATGCCGGTGGCATCGAGCAGGCGCGCCGCCTGGCCAGGCACAACATCGAAGTGTTCGAGGCCGCCGGCGTCGAACGCATTGTCGTCAACGCGGCCGGGTGCGGTTCGGCGATGAAGGAATACAAGGATCTCCTCGCGGCCGATCCGGAGTGGGCGGCGCGTGCGCACGAGTTCAGCGCGAAAGTACGCGATATCTCGGAGCTGCTGATCGAGCTTGGTGACCCTGTGGCGCCCCGGAACCCGATACATGCGCGCGTGGCCTATCATGATGCCTGTCATCTGGCCCATGGGCAGGGCATCCGCGCGCAACCACGCGCCCTGCTGCAGACGATTCCCGGCCTCGAGCTCGTCACGCCGGCGGAATCCGAAATCTGTTGCGGCAGCGCCGGCATCTATAACCTGGTCCAACCAGAGCCCGCCGCGCAGCTTGGCGCCCGAAAGGCGAAGAACATCGCTGTGCTCTCTCCCGACCTGATCGCGACGGCCAATCCGGGCTGCACGCTGCAGATCTCTGCGGCGGCGCGTGTCCTGGGGTATAAATGGCCGGTCTTTCACCCCATCCAGCTAGTCGATGCTTCGATTCAAGGGCGTCGATTGAAGGGCCTGAGGCCGAAGGCCTAGGCCCCAGGGGCTGGTCCAGGAAAAGCACGCCTTCGGCCTGAGACACTGCTTAGGCCCTGGGCCTTTGGCCTTAGGCCTTCAGAGGACCGATGTGGCAGCACAACTATGAACCGATAGGCGGCAGTCTGGGTCTTTCCGCACCTGTTGCCGCGATTCCCATCGTGGTGCTGTTCCTCATGCTCGGGGTACTTCGGAAGCCCGCGTGGGTGTCAGCGCTCTCGGCGCTGGTCTCCGCGTTGGTGGTCGCCCTTGCCGCCTACGGGATGCCGGTCAAGCTCGCGGTGATTGCCACGATCTACGGCGCCGCCTATGGCCTGTTTCCGATCGCCTGGATCGTGTTCGCGTCGATCATGCTCTACCGGCTGGCGGTCGATACCGGCAAGTTCGAGATCATCAAGGACTCCGTTGGGAGCCTGACCGACGATCGACGCCTTCAGGCGATGTTCATCGCCTTTTCATTCGGCGCGTTCATCGAAGGCGCCGCTGGCTTCGGCGCACCAGTCGCCGTCTCCGGCGCGATGCTGGCAGGCCTCGGCTTCAATCCGTTCTACGCCGCCGGCATCTGCCTGCTCGCGAACACCGCGCCCGTGGCGTTTGGATCGATCGGTATTCCAGTCACGACGCTTGCGAACGTCACGCAGCTTCCCGTCGCCGCCTTGAGCGGGATGGTCGGGCGGCTGTGCGCCATGATTTCCGTGATCATCCCCGGCTACCTGATCGTCGTGATGGCCGGGTCGAAACGCGCACTCGAGGTGCTGCCGGCAATCGTCGCCTGCGGACTGTCGTTTGCGGGCACGCAGTTCTACGTGTCCAACTACGTTGGACCCGAGCTGACGGATATCGCCAGTTCTCTCGTCTGCATCGTTGTGATGATTGCTGTGCTGAAGCTCTGGAAGCCGAAGAACATCATGCGGCTCGAAGGCGATCAGCCAGTGTCGCTGGAGATGTCGAGGCACAGTGCCGGCCAGATTTTCATGGCATGGGTGCCGTACCTGCTGCTCGTGGCGTTCGTACTGATGTGGGGCGACGCCGATATCAAGCCAAAGATCAACCACTTCGCCGATCAGTTTTTGCCCGGGTCGTGGCCGATGGTTCCGGAGACCGGCCGATTGGCGAACCGGCTCATGGTTCCCGGCCTCCATAACGCCATCACGCAGATCCCACCGGTGGTGGCCAAGCCGTCGCCGTACGGGGCTTTGTACGAGTTGAACTGGCTGAGCGCGTCGGGAACGGCGTGTTTCCTGGCAACGCTGCTGACCGCGCTCGTGCTGCGGGTTCGGCCTGCGAAGGTCGTCAAGATCTACGTGGACACGTTCAAGCAGCTGAAGTTCGCGATCCTGACGATCGCGTCGATGCTGGGCCTTGCGTATTTGATGAACTACTCGGGGATGACATCGACGCTCGGACTCTCGCTGGCGGCGAGCGGCACCATGTTTCCGTTCTTCAGTGCTGTGGTCGGGTGGATGGGCGTCTTCCTGACCGGCAGCGACACCTCTGCTAACGCACTGTTCGGCAACCTTCAGGTCGTGACGGCGAATGCAATCGGACTCAACCCGATCCTGACTGCATCCGTAAACTCAGCCGCCGGCGTGATGGGTAAGATGATTTCGATTCAGAGCATCGCTGTGGCGGTTGCTGCGACCGGCATGACGCGAGCGGACGAGAGTCGGCTCTTCCGCTTCACCATCAAACACAGTGTGCTGCTGATGGTGGCGATGGGGATTATCTCAATGCTCTTCGCGTATGTCTTCCCGCAGTTTGTGCCCGTCGCGCCGTAAACAGTTCTTCCGGATCGAAGGTATTTCGCGGTGTCGCGACGGCCGAGCGGGCGGCCGTCCCGATCCCAGGCCTAAACATGGATAAACCCTCGCTGCGCACAGTCACCCCTCGTCGCAAGTTTCTCGCCCGCGTTGTTAAATCCATCCACACAGCCATCACCGCCATCGTCGGCGTCGTTGTCGGTGGCGCGATCCTGTCACCCGTATTCGGCCGCCGGGAGGAGAACTGGCTGATCGCCGCCACTCTTCCCGAGATTCCCGAAGGCCGGCCGCTGCCGGTGACCATTCGCGTGGCCCGCAACGACGGCTATAACCAGGTCGTCGAGCGGCGCACGGTCTTTCTGATCAGGACCGGCGAGTCTGATGTCACCGCACTCGATTCGACCTGTACGCACCTTGGGTGTCGCGTTGGCTGGGATGCGGATGCCAAGGTGCTCAGATGTCCGTGCCATGGCGGTATCTATGACACGACCGGCGCGGTCATGGCGGGCCCTCCGCCCGCGCCGCTGGCCCGGTTGATGACCCGCATTGAAGACGGTCAGGTCCAGGTCCAGTTGTAATGAAGCCAGTCCGCTCTCTGATCGACTGGCTGGATTCTCGAACGGGAATCAGAGCGGGCCGCCGGCGTCTCCTCGAGGAGCCGTTGCCTGCGGGGGTCGGCTGGTGGTTTGTGACAGGCAGCGTGCTGCTGATGCTGCTCTCGGTCCAACTGGTGACCGGCGTCGCCCTGACCTTCTATTACGTTCCTTCGCCGGCATTTGCCTACGACAGCGTCCGCTACGTGATGGAGCGCGTCGCCTTCGGGCACCTTCTGCGTGGACTTCACTTTTTTGGCGCCAGCTTCATCGTGGTCGCTGCGGTCATTCACATGCTGCGCGTCGTGGCCCTCGGTTCTTACAAGAAGCCGCGCGAAATGACGTGGATCACCGGGGTGACCCTGCTGCTTATCGTCCTTGGATTTGCGCTCAGCGGTTACCTGCTTCCGTGGGATCAGAAGGCGTACTGGGCGACCACCGTGACGATCAACATTGCCCGGAGCGGGCCGTTTGGTGAGTTCATCGCTGGCGTGTTGAAGGGGGGCCAGACGCTGGGTTCCCTCACGCTGCTGCGCTGGTACGCCGCACACGTGTTCCTGCTTCCCGGCGCATTGATGATCTTCGTGATCGCGCACCTGTACCTGATGCGACGCCACGGGATCTCCGGCGCCCTGAAGCACATCGAGGGGCCGTCACGGCCCTTCTATCCCGACCATGCCCTCAAAGACACTCTGGTGGGTGCGGCCGTCTTCGCGCTGCTCCTGACGTTCGCCAGTGTCTTCAGCCCGCCGCTGGATGCCGTCGCGGATCCGACGGACGCGACCTATGTCCCACGTCCGGAGTGGTACTTCCTCAGCCTCTTTCAGCTCCTGAAGTACTTCCCTGGGCCCCTGGAACCGCTCGCGACGATGGTGATTCCCGGCCTGGTGGTGGGATTGTTGTTCTTTCTGCCGTTTCTCGATTCCCATGTCGACCGACATCCCATGAAGCGGCCGCTCGTGACTGGCGGTTTCGGCATCATCGGGCTGGGCATCATCGTTCTGACCTATCTCGGGTATCAGGACACGCCGGCGCACGCAGATCCAGCGCGATGGACTCCGTTGGCCATCGCGGGGAAGGCGATATCGACCGACCAGCGATGCACCGGATGTCACCGGCCTGGCGGCGCGGCCAATCCGATCCTGGAGACGACGATTCGCCGGGATCAGGAGTGGCTGCTCTCTCACGTGCGCGACCCCGAGGTCATTGCTCCCGGCCTGCGGCAGCCACCGACCGGAGGGTTCGGTCCCGCCCCCGCGTACGCAATCGTTGCCTACCTGCGGAAAGTCCGCTTGGGCGTTGCGGAGCCAGAACTGACACCGGACCAGCGCCAGGCGGCAATGGTCCTGGGCGCTTTTTGCGCCACCTGCCACATGATCGACGGCGAGGGTGGCTCGAGCGCACCTGACCTTTCGCATGTAGGGGTTACTCGAGATGCGAAATGGTTGAGGGAGTGGATCACAGAGCCCGAGGCCGTGGACCCGTTTGCGACGATGCCGCCGTTCGGGACAGTTCTGAGCGAGGGGCAGATGAGCTCGATCGTCAACTATTTGGCATCGCGGAAATAGGACCGAGAACCGGCCGAAGCCCAACGTCGGCGGCCGGTTGCCTCGGTAGCGGGCTGGCAGAATTACGTTCCTGCGTGTTATATTCGTCAGGTTCTGTTGGGGCTAGGACACCCTATCTAGCCCCGTGTCTATCGGAAGGCCTGAACGGCATTCCTTGGAAAGAGCACGACGCTTTTTCGCCGGGCCGATCGCGAGAGCGATAAGCCCCAGCGACATAAACAGATAGGGTCATCAGCGGCAAGCGCCAGGCGTCGCGGACATACCACGCGCCGTCTTCAGGCTTGTCGCGACGTGTCGGCTGTGAGCTCGCAGTCGCTGCGAATGTATTGAGCACGAGGCGCAGCCTTTGGGCTGTACGCCGTTTTTGAGGATCGATGCCGACTATCAGCCAGCTCGTACGGCAGGGCCGCAAGAAGATCGTCACGAAGACCAAGAGTCCGGCGCTGCAGGTCAGCCCGCAGAAGCGCGGCGTGTGCGTGCGTGTGTTCACGCAGACGCCGAAGAAGCCGAACTCCGCTCTGCGCAAGGTCGCGCGCGTCCGGCTCACGAATGGGATTGAGGTGACCACCTACATCCCCGGCGTCGGCCACAACCTGCAGGAGCACTCGCTCGTGCTGATTCGCGGCGGCCGCGTCAAGGATCTTCCTGGTGTGCGGTACCACGTCGTGCGCGGCACGCTCGACGCCGTTGGTGTGCAGGGTCGCAAGCAGGGTCGGTCGAAGTACGGCGCCAAGCGTCCGAAGTCGTAAGCACGAAGGCCACGAAGAGATCGAAGGACACGAAGAGATATGCCGCGTAGACGAGAGATACCGAAGCGCGACCTTCCCCCGGACCCGCTGTACAACAGCACGCTGGTCAGCAAGTTCATCAACACCGTCATGAGCGACGGCAAGCGCAGCACAGCGGAGCGGATCCTCTACAAGAGCTTCGACATCATCAAGGAGCGGACCGGCGACGATCCGCTCAAGGTGTTCAAGAAGGCGCTGGACAACGTGAAGCCGAGCCTCGAGGTGAAGTCGCGGCGCGTCGGCGGATCGAACTATCAGGTGCCGGTCGAAGTGAATCCGAATCGGCGTCTGTCGCTCAGCATCCGCTGGCTGGTCAGCTACGCGCGGCAGCGCGGCGACGGCAAGACGATGCAGGAGAAATTCGCGAACGAACTGCTCGATGCCTCGAATCTGCGCGGTGGCGCGGTGAAGAAGCGCGAAGACACACATCGCATGGCGGAAGCCAACAAGGCCTTCGCGCACTACCGCTGGTAGTGATCAGGAAACAGGGATCAGGAATCAGAAATGCCTCGGCAGACACCGCTCGATCGGACACGCAACATCGGCATCATGGCGCACATCGATGCCGGCAAGACCACTACGACTGAGCGGATCCTCTTCTACACCGGAATTACGTACAAGATCGGCGAAGTCCATGAGGGCACTGCGGTCATGGACTGGATGGAGCAGGAACAGGAACGCGGGATCACGATCACGTCGGCTGCGACGACGTGCTCCTGGCGCGATCAGCGCATCAACATCATCGACACGCCCGGCCACGTCGATTTCACCGCGGAAGTGGAGCGGTCGCTGCGAGTCCTTGACGGCGCCGTGGCCGTGTTCGACTCGGTGGCCGGCGTCGAGCCGCAGTCTGAGACCGTCTGGCGCCAGGCCGACAAGTACCGCGTCCCGCGCATCTGCTTCGTCAACAAGATGGATCGCATCGGCGCGGACTTCAAGCGCACGTTCGATCAGATCATCTCCAAGCTCGAGGCCAACCCCGTCGCGATCCAGCTGCCCATCGGCTCGGAAGACAAGTTCCTCGGCGTCGTCGACCTCATCACGATGAAGTCGATCACGTACAAGGACGAGACCATGGGCGCCGACTACAT
>DASROF010000248.1:0-18801 GCA_035647075.1 Vicinamibacterales bacterium
CAATGCGGCGACGCCGCAACCGCAGACCACTCCGGACGGGCCGCAGGAGTTCGGCCTGCCGCACGCGATCAAGGTCTCACGCGACGGCGTCGTCTACCTGGCCGACCGCATCAACAATCGCGTCCAGCTTTTCACGCGCGACGGGAAATTCCTCAAGCAGGTCCGCTTGACCAACGCCGGCAGCGACGTCGTTCCGGTACCGGCCGGCTTCGCCTTCTCGCCCGACGCGACGCAGCAGTATCTCTACGTCGTGGACTCCGGCCCGATGCGCATCGTGATCTTCGACCGCGCGACGATGACCGCGATTGGATCGGTGGGGATGCGCGGCCCCAAGCCGGGAGACTTCGACATCGTGCATCACATGGCCGCCGACTCGAAGGGAAACCTGTACACCGCGGAAATCGTCACGAACCGCCGGGCACAGCGATTCGTGCTCCGGTAAAGGCCGTATTGACAACGTGCGAATTCCCACGGTAATCAATTTCTCAGACTCATAACGACCTCCCAGCGGTCGCCTGTGGTCAATGGAGGACCGATGCGCATTCAGCTGATGACGGCAGCCGCTGTCGTCCTGCTTTCTGCGGCAGGTACGACGGCACAGACCCGCCCGACAGCACTCGTGGGTACGTGGAAATCCGTACCCGATGAATCGAAGCTCACCAGCGATTTCGACAAGTCCGTGTGGGGCGCAAACGCCACGTCCGTCCGCACGGTGGAACTGATCGTCCGCTCACCAACGGAAGCTACGCTGCGGGTCGTCAAGAAAGTTGTCAACGCGAGAGGCGCGACAGTGCCGGCGTCCACGTGGATCGAGGAGGCCGAACTGCAGCTCGGCGACACGTCGCCGGGAACCGCCGACCGGATCGAACACCAGGTGACGGTGACGAAGGCTGTTCGTCTGTTTCCTGACGACAAGGATTATCGCTGGCAGCTCGACGGACTGAAGGTGAAGGTCGTGACATTCACCGACCGCGATCCCAATACGCTCGAGGTCCGCTACGACACGCCTGAGGGACGCGGCTCGTTCTGGGAAACGCTGAAGAGGGGAGTTGCGACGGCGCCGCGGCCAGCTCGGATCGATAGTGCGCCGACGCGGAAGTAACTCCAACTGCCAATTTCCATCTCCCAGAACGCAACCACCAACTCCCAAGAAGTGTTCGGGATCGATTCTGGGAGTTGGCGGTTGGTTTGGGCGTTGAGCATCAGTTCTCTGTCGGCGGAACGAGCTTCTCGATGACGAGCACTTCCACCGGGCCACGCTCGGCGTCCAGCTTCAGCCCGAGTTGCTCCTGAAGTGCCGTCTCGAGGGACGGTCCGTTGGGATCTATCTGCGGCGGCTCGACTCCCGGCGGTGGTGGTCCGGGCGGCAATTGACCAGGAGTGGGTGTCCACTTCAGATCGATGTCGTAGTTCCCGGTGAGGCCAGTGCGATCGATGACGACGCGCCCGGTCAGCTGCGGCAGGACCTGCGTCGCCAGGCGCGTGATCGGCATGCTGCCCGCAAGCAGCTGACCGAATCCCATTCGATCGCCACACGCCGGACGCGGCCCGAGCGTAAACGGCGTTCCAGGCGGTGGTCCGCCGCGTCCGTCAGGTGACGGGCCACCGACCCGACCCGCTTGAGGTGGTCCACCGAAGCGTCCGTCCGGTGGTGGGCCGCCACGTCCGTCGATTGGTCCACCGCCACGAGGACCGACCTGCGACCCGCAATCCACAGCAGCCGGTTTCATCTGCGGACCGAGACGTCCGTCGGCACGGGCGACCTTCAACGCGAGGACCGGCAGCTCGCGCGTTTCCGTGTGAGCGACCATGCCGAAGCGATCGCGGAGCAGCGTTCGCAGCATCAACATCATTCGTGGCACCGGCGGTGCCTGGCCCGGAGGAGGAGCGCTTGCCGGATCGAATCGACCCTCGACGTCAAACTGATCGCGATTCGCCCAATCGGGCGCGCCGACGATCTGAAAATCCTGCACTTGATACGCCATTCGAATCAGCTGCATCACTGGAACGTTGGTCGCACTGAGATTGCCGGGCGCATTGAGCATGCGCATCGGTCCACCTCCCGTGTTCCGTTTGACGGAGGTGACGTCGAATGCCGGCGGCGGAGATTGCGCCACGGCGGTGGTGATTATCACAGACAGAGCTACCGCAAGACACACTGCGAGTTTCATTGTGCTGCTCCAGGAATCGGCGCCCCTGAAGGGCGCCCGACACTTACGGCCGATTGATGTGGTCGATCACGAGCACGTCGCGGGACATCGTAGTGGGTACGAGTTTCAACCCGAGCTGCTCCGGCAGTGCGGTGAATACCGACCGAACTCCAAACAGTTCGAACACTCGACCCAGGTGGTAGTGCGCCTGGCCGATTGCGGCCAGCGGCAGCAGCCCGAAGCGCAGATCGAAATCGTAGTCGCCTGTCAGTCCGGTCTTATCGATGATTTCCCGACCCGGCGAGAGCGGAGAGTCTTGCTGCTCGAACCTTCTCGCGAGATCGGTCATCGTCACGCGCGCACCGGTCAGCCCGAACAAGTTGTTGTCGATGCCGCACAGGCGTCGCGTGATCTGGCGTTCGCGCAGCACGGGACCGACTTGGAGCCCGATGAGGTTCGGACCGCCGGGCGGACCACCGGCGATGCAATCGATCGTGGACGGTTTCAACGACGCGCCCAGCCGTCTGTCTGCGCGCGCGAGCACTATCGCATACGCCGGGAAGGTGCGCGTCTCGCGATGTGTGGTCAGGCCGAGCGATCCCTCGAGGAACTCGCGCAGCGCTCCGCGTACCTGCTCATAATCCGGGCGCCCGTCTACGAGCGTGAGGTCGCCTGGTGCCGTGACGTCGAATGTCTCGCGGTCGATCCATTGAGGCACGCCGACGATCGGCATTGCGCCAAGTCCGTATGCTTCTCTAATCACGCTGCGTGCGCTGAAGCCGACATACGTCATCGTCGGTCCATTGCTGCCAACGGTGACTCCCCACGCGCGGACACCGATGGGGTCGGCTCCCGGCAATTGGACTGGCCCCGGAAAGAGATTCAATCCGAGCATCCGATTGACCTCAGGCGGCCCGAAGCGTCCGTCGTCACCCGACACCAGCGGCTGCGCCTTGAGGATTGCGCCAACAGCAGCCACACCCACCACGGTTGTGACGACCACGGCCACGGCCAACGTCGTCCGGCTCATTCGCCGGTGTGATTCCGGAATGTGCAGCAGCCGTCGAACGCGATTGAGAAGCGGACCACGCGTGGCGGCCATGGCGAGCGGTGGATGCGCAAGGCTCCACGACGCGAGCTCCGTCAACGCTGATGCGTACTCCGTCGCGTCTCCACACATCGACACCGCGACGTCGTCACAACAGTGTTCGCGCTCGGCGCGGATGCGGGAGGATATCCACCACACCGCCGGGTGATAGAAGAGGACTGTCTCTGCGAACGTCTGGAGAAGATTGACCGCAAAGTCGTGACGCTGGATGTGCGTCAGCTCGTGCGCAAGGATTGCTTCGACCTGCCGCAGTGAGAGACCTGCCATCGCCGCGACCGGCAGCAGCACAATCGGCCGCAGCCACCCAACGACGGTGGGTGTCGCGACGCGAACGGAATCGACGACACGGAACGAGCGGCGAAGGCGGAGACGGTGCGCGACATCCTCCGCCAGCGTCTGCCACGGCGACATCGGCTCCCGACGCGCAACGAGCTGAAGCGTGCGAATACGCCAGCAGCCTGCGGCCAGACGCGTCAGGAGAATCAGCACTCCGCCCAGCCAGAGCGCCACGATGGTGGAGAACAGCGTGTTTGTATCGAGCTGGAAGGGCAGCCGCACTTCCGTTTGAGCCGGCACGGCGCCGCTCGTGACGGGACCCCGTGGCGACCACGGCGGAACGATTGCGACTCCGACCACGGTTCCCCCGGAGGAGCGCAGGACGTGAACCGTGTTTGTGAACGCTGTTCCAGGTCCGTTCTTCAAGACAAGAGCGGTGGCGAGCGGTGAGGCCAGCATCGTGGAAAGCGCGCCACATGCAACCGCGTAGCGGAGCTGCGGCCTCGACGACTTGAGGAGGCGCAGCAGGACGGCGGCGAACACCGCAATCAGCGCTCCCTGCCAGACGAAATGCAGGAGCGTCCACCCGACGACGTCGATCCAGCTGGTCATTGCGAACTCCGCTTGTTCAGGATCCGGCGGATTTCGGCAAGTTCGTCGGGGGTGACCTTGCCGTCTTCGAGCGCGCGCAGCACCAGCTTCCCGGCCGCACCATCGAAGGCGCGGTCGAGGAGGTCCCCGACAAGTTGACGCTGAGTGTCGTCTTCAGACGCTGCGGCTTCGTAGACGTGGCTGCGAGAAGCCTCGTTCCGGCGCACCAGACCTTTGTCCGCCATGATCTGGAGCAGCTTGAGGACAGTGGTGTACGAGCCTTCGCGCCCCATTTCGATGGCTACATCGCGGACGGTGCTCGGTCCGCGCAACCAGAGCACGCGCAGGATGCCCAGTTCAGCGTCCGTTGGCTTTCGGCGAAGCGTCATCGGGAGGGATTGTCTACGACGGTCTTCGTAGTTGTCAATACGAAAATCTTCGTATACGTAGTTCTTTGTGTACTTTGTAACTTTGCAGGCGGAATTGCCCTAAAATGGCGCAGCCGGAGGAAAGCTGAATGGGTATGCGCGTGAAGTCGGTGATCGTCGCGCTCGGTGTGTTTGCGACGGCTGTCTGGGCGCCGGCTGCGATAGCGCAGCGAGGAGATGGGGCGCAGCGCGGAGAAGGTGCCGCACCTGCGGCGCAGGGTGGGCAGCAGGCGCCGGCACGTGGCGGTGGTCGTGGAGCTGGCCGTGGAGCGCCGCAAGTGCCAGCCGGGCCGGTACCACGCCTGGCGAATGGAAAACCGGATTTGAGCGGGCTCTGGAACAACCCGTACACGCCCGACATGGGCCGTGGGGCCGTCGATCCCATGACGCGCGAAGCGCTGATGTTTGCGCGCAAGGGAGAGCCGTTGCCCGACGCGAGGCCACGCGCGTCTGGCGGTAACGGGCCGCGCGAGTACGATTTGCCCTACACCGACTGGGGCTTGAAGGAATGGAAAGAATACGACCCGGTCAAGAACGGCGATTACGCGGGGAGCTGCCTCCCGTTCGGCATGTCGCGCAACATCAACTCGCCGCATGGCGTTCAGATCATTCACACGGTGGACGCGCTCGCGTTCCTGTTCGAGCAGAACACCTGGCACCACTGGGTTCCGCTGCGCGACGATTTCAAGTGGCCGGCTGATATTCCGGAGGCCTGGAACGGCTATTCAAAAGGCCGCTGGGACGGCGATACCCTGATTATCGAGACGTCGAACTTCAACGGCTACACGAAGCTCGATACGTCCGGGCATCCGCACAGCAAACAGTTGAAGATGACGAACACGTTCCGTCGTCTCGACTCGAATACGATGGAGCACACGGTGACCGTCCACGACCCGAAGGCGTACACCCGTGACTGGATGAACGTCCGGACATGGCGGATCAAACAGGCGCCGGACGTGCTCATGGAATACTCCTGCGAAGAGAACAACCTCGAGAATCTTTTCACCGGAGCCATTACGCCGTGGAAGCGGCCCGAGAACGTTGACTGACCTTATATATGCGTAAGTGTCCGGCTGGAACCGGACTGGAGGACATGATGAAACGGACGGTTTGGGCCCTACTTGTCGCGCTGGCCGTCGCGGTGCCCGTCGCGGCGCACCACTCGGTCTCAGCGGAATTCGACTTGAACAAGCCGATCAAGTTCAGCGGCGTGATCAAGAAAGTGGACTGGGCCAATCCACACATCTACACGCACGTCGAGACGAAAGAGGGCGGCAAGACGATCGTCTACAAGGTCGAAGGCGGTCCTCCGAACTCGCTCTTTCGTCAGGGCTGGCGCAAGGACACGCTGAAGATCGGCGAGCACGTGAGCGTGACCGGTCTGAAAGCGAAGAACCCGGAGTCGACCAACGTCGGTCAGGCGACCATCACGACTGACGACGGCCGGCGGATCTTCGGCGGCGCCGCGAATCGCGACGGGAACGCCGCGAACGCGAACAACCCGGCGCCGCAGTAAGACACGAAGACCACGAAGGGGATCGAAGAGCACGAAGAAGACGCCTGAAGTTGTCCTTCGTGACCTTCGATCTCTTCGTGCCTTCGTGGTTACATTGACGACCGGAACTCGACTCCCGGGTTCCGATCCGCGCAGTAGCGCAGCTCCCAGTCCGACGCGAATAGCACGACATCGCGTTCGCGTCGGTCCTTCACCTCCTGTACCCCTGACAGCGGCAACGCCAGATTCGTGGCGGGCTCTCCATTTGCCTGCACGGGCCACCGGGCCGCAGTGTAGGGCAGCGTGTCTACGGTGCACTGAATCCCGTACTCGGATTGCAGGCGTGCGGCAATGACGTCGAACTGCAGCGCGCCGACGACGCCGACAATGGGGTGCCGGAAGCCTGACCTCGGCATGAAGACCTGCAGCAGCCCTTCTTCCGCCAGCTGATTCACGGCTTCGTCGAAACGTTTGTGCCGCACGTCTCCCGGGCGCAGCGCCGCGAATCGTTCGGCGGGGAACTGCGGAATCGGTGGAAAGCGAACGGGCCTGCCCGCGTAGAGCGTGTCGCCGATCGCGAGCTGCCCGGGATTGACGAGGCCGACGACGTCGCCGGCGTACGCCTCGGGCACGGTTTCACGGTCCCGCCCGAAAAAGCGATAGACGCGTGAGAGGCGCAGTGTGCTGCCGAGTCGCTCGTGGGCGACCGCCATGTCTTTCGTAAGCCGGCCGGAACAGATGCGGAAGAACGCCACGCGGTCGCGGTGTCGCGGGTTCATGTTCGCCTGGATCTTGAAGACGAACCCGGAGAGATCGGGGTCGGTCGGCTCGACGAGATCCGCCGTCTCGCTCAGGCGGGGCGCGGGGCTCGGCGCCAGCGACAGCAGCGCATTGAGAAATGGCTCGACGCCGAAGTCGTTCAGTGCGCTGCCGAAGAAGACCGGCGTCTGGCGCTCGGCGCGATACGCCGTCTCGTCATAACGCGTCCCGGCGCCAGAGATGATCTCGACGGCTTCAATCAGCTCACGCTGACGACGTTCGCCAACCATCTCACCGACTCGTGGATCGGCCGGATCGGTGACGGCGACCGGCTCGTTGCGCGTGCCCCCCTTTTGCCGTTCGTACAGGATCAACGCGTGCGTCTCGAGGTCATAGACGCCGCGGAAATCGACGCCGTCGCCGAGCGGCCAGTTCATCGGCGCTGCGGCGACACCGAGCACCCGCTCGATCTCGTCCATCAGCTCGAAGGGGTCTTTCGACGGCTGATCCAGCTTGTTGATGAATGTCAGGACGGGCAGGCGACGCGTGCGGCACACGTCGAACAGCTTCAGCGTCTGCGCCTCGATACCCTTGGCCGCGTCGAGCACCATGACCACGCTGTCGACGGCAAGCAGCGTGCGATAGGTGTCTTCGCTGAAGTCCTGGTGGCCCGGTGTGTCGAGCAGGGTGACGTGGTGACCTTTCAGCTCGAACTCGAGGGCGGCCGCACTGATGGAGATGCCGCGCTGCTGTTCGATTTCCATCCAGTCGGAGGTTGCGTGCCGGCCCGTCTTGCGACCGCGAACGGCGCCGGCCAGCTCGATGGCGCCGGCATAGAGCAGCAGTTTCTCGGTCAGCGTGGTTTTTCCGGCATCGGGATGGGAAATGATCGCAAACGTCCGGCGCCGATCGACTTCCCGGGCAAGCGTCTCGCGTTCGAGCGTCCGCTCGTCAGTGGAGCTGGGTTGAGCCATGGATGTACTGAGGATAAACGATGGCGTGGGTAGAGACGTATTGCATTTCCGTGACCCGCATCGACGTTGAAACCGCCGACGGCCGGATGGACTGCTACGGGTTCACTCCAGAGGGCCTGCCCGGCCAAAGCCGCGGAGCGGCGGCGGGCGAGGGACCATGGCCACCCGTCATCCTCTATATGGACGCCTTCGGCATCCGTCCACAACTTGACGAGATGGCGCAGCGTCTCGCGTCAAACGGCTACTTCGTCGTGGTCCCTAATCTTTACTACCGTTCCGGCGCGTTTGCCCCGTTCGACCCGAAACAGGTGGTGTCCGAGGGGCCTGAGCGCGATCGGTTCAAGGGAATGATCCAGTCGATCAACAACACGAAGGTAATGCGTGATACGGCTGCCGTCCTCGCGATGATCGACATCCAGCCGCTCGCACGATCCGGCCCGTTGGGAGTCGTGGGCTACTGCATGGGCGGCGGCTTCGCGCTCACCGCAGCTGGAACATTCCCGGATCGGGTGGCAGCAGCGGCATCGTTTCACGGCGGCTCCCTGGCGACCGATAAGCCCGACAGCGCGCACCGGCTCGCTGACCGGATGCGAGGCCGCGTCTACGTGGGAGTCGCGGAGATCGACGCCAGCTTCTCACCAGATCAGCAGCAACGGCTCGATAGAGCGCTGGCCGATGGCGGTGTGAACTACACGATCGAGACCTATAAGGGCGCCAAGCACGGCTTTGCCGTAACCGGGCATCTCGTGTACGACCGCGATTCTTCGGAGCGACACTGGCAGCGGCTGATACAACTATTCCGGGACACGCTGCACGACCCAGGCTGAGCCGGTCGCCGGCATGGACCTCGCTTGCTTCCTTAATGAGTACCCAGGAGGATGCGATGAGGTGGTCGGTTGTTGCGTCTGTGCTTCTCGTCTCTGCGCCCCTCGCGGCGCAAGTGAGCAACCTACCGACTGCGCCGGTTGCGGTGCAAGGGAACAGCCCGACTGATCCGCCGATCGTGACCGCCGAAGACGATGTGTGGTTCCGGACTGGTGAGCCGGTCGTTTTCTGGGGTGACTTCTACTACCAGACAGGTCCCGTTGTGTTCTTCAACGGCGACGTGATGGTCCGGACGGGTAACTTCAAGGGGGTGCCGCTCTACGTCGACAGCACCATCGAGCCGTACAGCATGGTGCTGGTGCCGATCGGCCGTGGCCGGATGCAGCCCTACGAGCGGATCCGCGGCGGAGATCTGGCCGGGACGACTGGAAGCCGTACACCATCGTTTCCCGGGCGCACCGCTCGCGATCCTATTCCTCTGACGACGGACACGCTCAATGAGTCCCCGCCCGAAGTCAGCGCGGTCCCGACGACGGGGAGTACGGTGCCCGAGATCGTCGGTGAGGAATCGATTGCTGCACCGCGTCGAGCGAGAGGCAAGCCATTCTCCTACGACAGCATTTCTATCCAATACAGGGGAGCGAAGTGGGTCATGGCCGGATCATCCGGGCCGTTGCGCGAGGGTGTGATCGAAGTTGGAGAGTACAGAGCCTTTCCGGTGTACGCGGAGAAAGGGCGCGAACAGACTCGCATCTATCTGCAGATTGCTCCCGGCCGCTTCGCCCCCTTCAAACCTCAGTAGTGAGCCTCAGCCGCGTCGGAGGGTGATCAGCGATCGCACAGGCTGATCTCGCCGATCGCCGGGGTAGTACACGCGCTCCAGGAACAGACCCGACGCCGGCGCGGTCAGCTTTGCAATGTCACTGCTGCGCGCGTCAAACAGGGCTGCGACCTTCTCCGGCGCGACGCGACCGCGTCCCACCTCGACCAGCGCGCCGACGATGCGCCGTACCATCTTCCAGATGAAGTGCGAGCCTTCGATGTGAAACACGACGAGATCCTCGTCTTCATGAATGTCGAAGGCGTCCACCAGTACCTCGGTGGACTTCTCAGCTGGGTCGTCATCGGAAAAGGCCCGGAAGTCATGGAAGCCGACGAATGACCGGGCTGCCGCACGCATTGCCTCTACCGAAACGTCCTCTTTGACCCACCACACGAACGGCTTGGCAAACGCCGTGCGGCGACGCGACACCTGATAGAGATAACTGCGCGCCAGCGCATCGCGGCGCGCGTGAAAGCGATGTGGGACGCGGTCCGCACGTAGGATGACGATGTCGGTAGGCAGGGCATCGTTGATTCGCCGGCGGAGTGTGTCGGCCGGCAGCGTCGATTGGATGTCGAGGTGGGCTACCTGCGCCAGCGCGTGAACTCCGGCATCGGTCCGACCGGATCCATACAGCTCGAAGTCGTCAACGCTGCTGGCCTCCAGAATGGCGCGCTCGATTTCTCCCTGCACGGTGCGCGCATTCTTCTGAATCTGCCAGCCGCTGTAGCGCGTGCCGGCGTATTCGATGGTGAGCTTCAGTCGCATACAACTCCCGGCATCATCTCTGCAGCGCGTGGTTCCATCTATCGACCGCACCCATGCTCAGCCACACAGTCGCGTCCAAACAGCCACTGATGAGTTCAGCCATACGACGCCTCCCTGTCGGTGCGGAAGCTCAGCCGCAGGGCGGGGTGCATTTCCAAGTGTGGGCTCCGGCGCCCCAGCACATCTCGCTGGTAACCGAGCGGAATGAACAAAGGCACGATGTGGACCTCGAGCGTACCGCGGATGGCTATTGCGCGGCGTTCGTTCCCGATGCTGGCCCCGGAACGCGGTACTGGTACCGCGTAGACGACCAGTTACTTCCGGATCCGGCCTCCCGGTGGCAGCCGGAAGGTCCGTTCGGGGCTTCAGAGGTCGTTGACCCCGGCCGGTACACCTGGTCGAGCCCGCCGTCATCAGGGCTGTCGATGCGCGGTCAGGTGATCTACGAGATGCACGTCGGGACCTTTACGCCCGAGGGCACCTGGAAGAGCGCCGCGTCGAAGCTGTCACTTGTCGCGCGAACTGGTATCACCGTGCTCGAACTGATGCCCGTGTCCGAGTTTCCCGGACAGTTCGGATGGGGATACGACGGTGTGTTTCCGTATGCGCCGACGCGGTTGTACGGCAGGCCGGACGACTTTCGCGCTTTCGTCGACGCCGCGCACGGTCTCGGCCTCGCCGTGATCCTCGACGTGGTCTACAACCACCTGGGTCCTGACGGATGTGTGTTCGCGAAGTACTCGCCAGACTATTTCGGACATTCCACCGAGTGGGGTGAAGGGTTGAACTTCGACGGGCGCAACTCGGGTCCGGTACGCGAGTTCTTCAGCGCGAATGCGGCGTACTGGATTGACGAGTATCACCTCGACGGCCTGCGTCTCGACGCCACGCAGTCGATTCACGACGCCTCTGACGATCACATGCTGGCAGTGATTGGCCGCCGCGCCCGCGCCGCGGCCGGAACTCGGCAGATCATTCTCGTCGCCGAGAACGAACGCCAGGAGGTCAGATTGATTCGCTCGCTCGAGGAAGGCGGATATGGTCTCGACGCGCTCTGGAATGACGACTTTCACCACAGTGCCCGCGTGGCGCTGACCGGCGAGCGGGAAGCCTATTTCAGTGACCATCGCGGGACCGCACAGGAGTTCGTGTCAGCGGCGAAGCACGGGTACCTGTTCCAGGGCCAGCGATACGCGTGGCAGAAGCAGGCTCGTGGGACTCGAACGAACGGTGTCGAGCCGTGGGCGTTTGTCAATTTCATCGAGAATCACGACCAGCTCGCGAACTGCGGCGACGGATCGCGGATGCACCAGACGACGACGCCCGGGCGGTACCGGGCGATGTCGGCGCTGTTCATCCTGATGCCCGGGACGCCGATGCTGTTTCAGGGACAGGAGTTCGGAGCGTCAGCGCCATTCCGCTATTTCGCCGACCATCGGCCCGAGCTCGCGGCGGCGGTCCAGAAGGGACGCGCCGAGTTTCTGTCGCAGTTTCCGAGCCTGGCGTCGGAGGAAATGCAGCATCGGCTGCCGCCGCCTCACGATCCGCATACCTTTGAGTCGACGATCCTCGACTGGACCGAGTACGACACGCACGTTCAGCATCGGCGCCTCTATGAAGATCTGCTGGTGATGCGGCGTACTGATCGTGCCTTCGTCGAGCAGCAACCCGGGCGTGTCGACGGCGCAGTGCTCGCGCCGGAGGCGTTCGTGCTGCAGTACGCGACTCCCGAGCCGGAAGACGAGCGGCTGCTTCTGGTCAATTTTGGTTCCGAGCTCACGGCCGCATCATTCGCAGAACCTCTGATGGCGCCGCCCGACGGCTTCACCTGGCGGGTGCGATGGTCGAGCCAGAACCCCGACTATGGCGGGCCGGGGACGCCAGAGGTCATCGGAACGCATGGGTGGAACGTACCGGCGCATTCTGCTCTCGTGTTGGAGCCGACACGATGACTGTCATCGACCGAACGGACGCAGACCTCGTACGACAGATCCGCTGGGAATCCACGCCGGAAGGTCGTCAGTCGCTGGCGTTCAAGGAGTGGCTGGTCACCAACGGCCTTGGCGGCTATGCCACGGGCACGGTCTCAGGAGCCATCACCCGCCGGTACCACAGCCTGCTCGTGGCCGCGCTACCAACCCCGTTCGGCCGCACGGTGATGCTCAATGAGATCTGGGAGCAGCTGCGCTTCCGCGACGGCCGCGTCGTCACGCTGGCTCAGCTCATCCCGACAAGCGGCGGCACAGGCCTCGACAGCTCCTCCTACCTGGTGGCGTTCCGGCTGGAGGCGGGCCTTCCGGTCTGGGAGTACGACGTCGAAGGCGTACGTTTCGAAAAGCGCGTGGTGATGCCGCACCTGCAGAACACCACACACGTGTCGTACACCTTGTTGTCGTCAGAGCCAGTGCGATTGGAACTGCGGCCGATGATCGCGTTCCGGCTGCACGAGGCGCCCGTCAACCACCCGGTCACCGCGCCATATGGTGTGCACGCGCTTGGCGATCAGTTCGAGGTGCTGCCAGGCGGGGATCTTCCACCCCTCCGGCTGTTTCTCCATGGAAAGGAGAAAGCGTTTACCGTCATTCCCGAGTTCTTCTCGTCGCTGGTGTACGAGCTGGAGCAGCACCGTGGCTACGAATGCTGCGGCGACCTCTGGAGTCCGGGGTACTTCCGGCTGATGCTGACCCCTGACACGCCGGGCACGTTGATCGCCTCAACGGAGTCGTGGGAGACGATCGGCGCGTTGTCGCCGTCGGAACTTCTGCACGCTGAGCATCGGCGACGCGCGAGACTCGTTGAGGCCGCGCGGACGGTTCCGGTGAAGGGCATGGCTGCGGAGCTCGTGCTCGCCGCAGACCAGTTCATCATCACCCCCGCCGGACGCGTGGAGGAAGCGGCGCGCGCCCGCGCGATGGGCGACGAGGTCCGCACCGTGGTTGCCGGCTACCACTGGTTCACGGACTGGGGTCGCGACACGATGATCAGTCTCGAAGGACTGACGCTCTGTACGGGCCGACAGCGGGAAGCAGGGTACATCCTGCGGACGTTCGGGCATTACGTCCGTGACGGCCTCATTCCGAACATGTTTCCGGAAGGAACCAAAGAGGGTCTGTACCACACCGCTGATGCGACGCTCTGGTTCTTTCACGCCATTCATCGCTACCTGCTCGCCACCGGCGATCGCTCGACGCTGCGGCAGTTGCTGCCGAAGCTCAAGTCGATCATTCAGCATCACGTTGCCGGGACACACTTCGGGATCGGCGTCGATCCCGCGGACGGTCTGCTGCGCCAGGGAGCCGGAGGTTACCAGCTGACCTGGATGGACGCGAAGGTCGATGACTGGGTTGTGACGCCTCGCCGGGGCAAGGCTGTTGAAATCAACGCACTCTGGTACAACGCGCTGCGGCTCGTCACTGAATGGCTCCGCGACGAAGGCGACTCGATGGCGCTCGAAACACATGAATACGCCGAGCGTGCGCGGACGTCCTTTAACCAGCGGTTCTGGTATCCGGAGGGCGGCTACCTCTACGACGTGATCGATGGCGAGAGCGGCGACGATTCCGCCTGCCGTCCGAATCAGATCCTCGCGATCTCGCTGGATCATCCGGTGCTCAACGTGGATCAGTGGCGGCCGGTCTTTGGCGTCGTTCGCGATCGGCTGCTCACGCCGGTCGGCCTTCGGTCGCTCTCACCCGGACATCGCGATTACAAGGCGCAGTACTACGGTGATCTGCGCGCGCGCGACGCGGCGTACCACCAGGGCACGGTCTGGGGCTGGCTGGCAGGTCCGTTCGTCGACGCGTGGCTGAAAGTGTTTCCCGACGACAAGGCGGGCGCCCGCCAATGCCTGGATGGCTTCGATGCGCACCTCAATGAAGCGGGCATCGGCACGTTGAGTGAGATCTTCGATGCCGAACAGCCGTACACGCCTCGCGGTTGCATTGCGCAGGCGTGGACGGTGGCGGAAGTCCTGCGGGCGTGGCTGCTTACCGATTCATCCGCTGCAGCACCTCACCCAAAGCCTTGATCTCCTCGCCGTACTTCGCCCAGTCGCCGGCGCGCTGTGCGGCGATCGCGCGGTCGTAATGTGCACGCGCCTCGGACGTCAAATCCCGGAGATCGGTTGCAGCCGCGGACTGCGCTCCGGGAACTCCAATTGGCGGCGTGACGCCGCGAGCGGTGTCCACAGCGCCTGATGCCGCGGGGGCCTGACTGCCAAACAGCCGTGCGAGCGACGCTTCGAGCGTCGGTTCCATCACGATGCGGTCTTCGTAAGCAACGATGACGCGGGTCAGTTCGGGAATGCGTCCGCCCTGCGCACGCAGGTAAAGCGGCCGGACGTAAATCAGCGATTCCTCGATCGGGATCACCATCATCGTTCCCCAGATCACTTGCGAGCCCTGCTGATTCCAGAGCGTGACTTGCGGTGAGATGGTCTGATCCTGGTTGATGCGGCCGACGATCTGCTTCGGCCCGAACACCTGGCTTTGTTTCGGGAACTCGAACACCTGCAGGTGTCCGTAGTGCTCACCGTCGCTGCGCGCCACCAGCCATGCCGCCAGGTTATCCTTCCGGCGCGGCGTGAACGGAAGCATCTGGATGAACTCGGCCTCCGCCTCGCCGGGCAACCGCATGATCGTGTAGTACGGCTGCATGCTCGTGCCGCCGCCTTCAACGGTTTCTTCGATGATGGGAATTTCCCACTGGTCTTCGCGCTTGTAGAACGCCGCTGCCTGCGTCATGTGGTAGGTAGCGTAGACCTGTGACTGGATGGCGAAGATGTCCTCCGGATATCGCACGTGCTTCCGCAGCGCCTCGGGCATTTGTGCGAGTGGCTTGAAGAGGCCCGGGAAGATCCGGGCGTAGGTCGCGGCAATCGGGTCCTTGTCGTCTGCCAGGTATGCGGTCGTCGCGCCGTCGTAGGCATCGATCACGAACTTCACCGAATTCCGGATGTAGTTGGTCCCGTTCATCAATCGCGTCGAGTACGGGTACCGGCTGCTGGACGTGTAAGCGTCGAAGAACCAATAGAGGCGGCCGTCGGCGAGCACCAGGTATGGGTCCTTGTCGAAGTCGAGGAAGTCACCCGCCAGCGTGCCGACGCGGTCGCGGATACGACGGTTGAACAGGATGCGGCTTTCGGGCGTGATCGCGTCGCTCAGGAGGATGTCGTAGGACGCGAACCGGAGCGCGAACAGGAGCTTTCTGAACAGCGATCCGACGGGCACGCCGCCGCTGCCCGTGTACCGCGTGGTCTCTTCGACGCCCTCTTTCGGGTAATGGAACTCCGAGATGTTCGTTCGAACGATGACGTAATCGTTCGACAGCTCGCCGAAATAAATGCTCGGCTCCGTCACCTGCAGGCCGGCGCTGGCCACCGGAGGCAGATCGCGAATGAACAGCACCGGCAGCCCTTGCGAGGTGACCTGGTTCACGGGCCCCAGCGTCAGGCCGTAGCCGTGGGTGAACGTGAGGTGCTCGTTCATCCACGTGCGATTGGGCAGCGCGGACGAATTGAGCTCGCGCCCGGACAGCATCACCTGCCGCGAGACGCCGTTGATGGTGTAGCGGTCGTTGTCGATGGCGGTGAAGTCGTAATACGTCCGGATCTCCTGCAGCTGGGAAAAGGTGTCGAGCAGCGGCTGATGATCCCAGAGGCGGACGTTCTGCAGCGTGGCGGTGTTCCGATCGATCTCGGCGCGGGTCAGCCTGGCCTCGCCGGAAATCTGCCGCTCCTCGACGGAGTCCAGGCCGAACGCCTTGCGTGTCGCCTCGATGTTGTTCTGGATATACGGGATCTCGCGCACCTGTTCGTTCGGCTTGACGACGGTCCGCTGAAGGAGAGAACTGTAGATGCCGCCACCAACAGAGACGACGAGATAGAGCGCGATTGCCACCGGAACGGGCCAGCGCCTCGGGGTGAACGCCTGCAGCAGCGCCAGGCCCGCACCGACGACGGACACCCCCATCAGCAGGAGCGCAGCCGGCATCCTGGCGTGCACGTCGGTGTACATCGCCCCGGGAGAGCCGACGTCCGGGATCAGGTACTCGGCATGTTGAAGCCAGGCACCAAATGCCAGCACCAGCAGGAACGCGGCGCCAAGCAGGGCGAGGTGACGGCGCGCCGTCGTGCTGAGCGTGACACTTGCCGGAAACGCCGACACGAGGCTTCCGGAGAGGAAATACAGCGCGCCGCAGGCCACCGCGGCGGTCACAATCGCCAGCTGCAGCAGCGAGCGGACGAACTCGAGAAACGGCAGCGTGAACAGGTAGAACGCGACGTCACGTCCGAGCAGCGGGTCGACCTGTCCGAACGGCACGCTGTGGCGCCAGGCCATCCACACGTTCCATTCGCCGGCCGCGTAGAGGCCCGCGAGCAGCGCGACGAGCGTTGCGGCGGCATTGGCGATCGTTCCGAACTGACGCCGCCCGGGCAGCGAGATGTGAAATCCCTCGGGCGTCGTGTACATCGGACGCGAGTCGGTGAGCGATGCCACGGCCACACGCAGGTTGAGCGTGAGCCACAGCACCATGCCGACGAAGACGATCGTGAACAGCGTTCCCTGGCTTTGCAGCATCGTCGCCATGACGAACTGATAACCGAGTTCGCCAAACCACAGCCAATCGGTGTAGAAGCGGACGATGGACGGTGTGGCCAGAAACACCACGAGCACCGCAACGACAATGCTGAACCGAACGGCGCGTCTGGTCATGATGACTTGTACTGTGTGCCCGCGGCCTCGAGCTCCGCGCGGATCGTCCTGGCGAGCGGAGCAGGGGAGAGCACGCGCGCAAACGGTCCCCAACTGAGGATCCAGCTTCGCAGGGCCCAGTCGTGGCAGACGTCCATCGTCACGCGGACGCCGCCATCGCCGTTCTCGCGCACGTCCTGCGACGCATGCCACACGCGCGCCCGCACGTATGGCGCCACGTCGGGCGCGAACTCGATTTCGACACGCTGGGCAGGGCCGGTGTTGACGCCCAGCGAGTTCGCGAACACGTCGTCGCCTATTTCCTGCCGTGGAGTAAACGTTTGCTTTTCGAGTGTCACGGAAGTGATCCGATCAATCGCGAACGTGCGGACCGACTTGTATTCAGGGACGTATGCGAGCAGATACATTCCGCCCTGCGCAAAGGCGAGCCGATACGGGTGAATCAGATATTCCTTGATGCGTTTGCTCGACACCGAATGGTAGGTCATCGTCGTCACGCGGAAATGCAGCGTGGCTTCGAGCAGCCTGGCCACAGCGGCAGGGGACGATGAGGCGCCGCGCGCACGTGGCCCGGGTTTGGCCGCAAGCACCGACGGCAGCCGATCGAGAAACTGGCGCATGCGCGGTGAGAGCATCTTCTCGAGCCGTGCGAAGGCATTGGTGAGGTCACGCTGGAAGGGTGTGCCGGCAACCGCTTCGAGCAGGTTGCGACTCAGGTACAAGGCACACACCTCGGGCAGCGTGAATCCCGCCTCGAGCCCGTGAAGCGCCTGACCGTCGATCCGCCAGCGGACGCGGCCCTGGTCGTCACGCTCGTCGTAGAGCGCGAAGCCCGCTTCCTGCAGCGCCTCGAGGTCGCGGCGGATGGTCCTCGTGGTGACCTCGAGCTCGGATGCCAGGCCATCGATGGTCGCACCATGGCGCGACGACTCGAGGGCATGGAGGAGGCGCCACTGGCGGATGACTTCCTGGTTCCGAGGCACGCGACCTGATCTTATGCGTAGTGTCGGCCTTTCGGCGGACCGGCTCAGTCGCCCTCTTTCAGGCGGCGCAGTTCGCGCCGCCGCCTGCGATCGGGCGTTCCAGCAGCGGTCGCTGCTGCGCGATAGGCGCGTTCTGAACGCCTCATTTCGATTTCTTCTGGTGAGGGCTTCGGTGTGACGTCGTCAAAGAGCGCGCGCGCCTCGGCCTTCTTGACGTGTTGCTCGAGGATGATGCGGACGATGACTTCCTGAAACCGTCCGAAGCCGCGGCTGATGCGGATGCGGTCGCCTTCACGGATAGCTCGATTGGGCTTGGCGTGATCGCCGTTGACGTCTACCTTGCCCCCTTCACACGCGCGCTTGGCTTCCGAACGTGTCTTGTACAGACAGGAGACGTCGAGCCAGATGTCCAGCCGAATGCTGTCGGGCACGACTCAGACGAGGATTTCCACTTTCCCCTTCGCTCGAAGCGATTTCACGAATGCGACGGTCTCGCTCTCTTTATTGCGCTCCTGCAGGTACTGCTCGATCTTCGGGCGCACTTCGTCGAGCGGCACGGTTCGCTCGGGCTGTTTCTCGGCGACGCGGATGATGTGATAGCCGAACTGCGTTTCGATCAAACCGCTCGTAGCGCCCGGCTTGAGGCTGAACGCCGCGTCGTTGAACGGCCCGACCATCTGCCCCTGTTGAAAGAATCCCAGGTCGCCTCCATTCTGCGCGCTACCCGGGTCCTGCGAGTGCTGCTTGGCGAGCGCGGCAAAATCCTTCCCTGACTTGACGTCCTTCAGGATTTGTTGCGCCTTCGCCTTCGCCTGCGCTTTCGTGGCGGCGTCCGCACCTTCCGGAACCGTGATCAGAATGTGGCTGGCACGAACACGTTCCGGTTGTTTGAACTGATCGGGGTTGCC
>DASROF010000249.1:0-41753 GCA_035647075.1 Vicinamibacterales bacterium
TACGGCGACGTGGACATCCGCAATGCGATCAATGAGGGGCGCATCGACGGGCCGCGCTATCAGGTCGCCGGCCGAGGCATTGTCTGGGTGAACGCCGCCAATGCGGCACCGAACAATCCGCTCGCCAGCATCGTCGTTCGCAACGTCGATGACGCGCGCGCGGCCGTTCGCGAGCACGTGGATCACGGCGTGGACTGGATCAAGCTGTTTCCGACGGGCGCGTACTCATTTGCCGCAAACGGCGATGCCCAGTACGCGTTGACGTATCCGGCCAATGTGCTGCAGGCGCTCATCGACGAAACTCACAAGCTCGGACGCAAGGCCGCATGTCACGTGCTCGGCGGCGAGGGTCAGAAGAACGCCATCACGGCCGGCTGCGACACGATCGAGCACGCGTTCGGTCTGACGCAGGACGAGGCCAACCTGATCGTGCAGAAAGGACTCTCCTACGATCCGACGTTCGTCCGCTATCTCGAACCGTACATGGACGACAACGACACCAAGAGTACCGGCGGCAAGTTCCGCATGATTCCGATCTTCGAGCGAGCCGTGACGCTGGCCGCGGCCACGAAGGGGATGCGGATGATGCTCGGCAGCGGAGCCGACGGATCGACGTACGTGCATGGAACGCAGGCGCTCGACTTCGAGGGGTTCGTCACGCGCGCACACATGACTCCGGCGCAGGCGATCCAGGCAGGAACGATCAACAACGCAGCGGCGCTGGGCTGGAGCGATCGCGTCGGCTCGATCGAGGCCGGCAAGTTCGCGGACATCGTCGCCGTGTCCGGCAATCCGCTCACCGACATCACGGAGCTTCAGCGCGTGACGTTCGTGATGAAGGGTGGAAAAGTAGTCCGAAGCGATCTGAAATGAGGCGCTGGGGAGTCCTCGCAGCGATCGCGTGGTTCGCCATCGCGCCTGATTCGATCGCCCAGTCCGGCAACACGTCATCTCAACCGACTCTGCGGTTCGACGTCACCTCAGTGAAGGAGAACCTCAGTGTCTCCGGTTTTCAGGCAGTCACGATCACACCCGATACGTTGAAGATGCCGAACCGAACCGTCATCGAGATGATCCAGTGGGCATACAACCTGCCCGCTCGCGACATCGTCGGGGAACCTGCATGGGCTCACAGTCGCCGATTCGACGTCGACGGCCGCGTCATCGGAAATATCGCAACAGTGACTCAACTTCGGGCGATGATGCGAACGCTTCTCGCCGAACGATTCGCGTTGCGTGCGGGCTACGAGAGCAAGATCGGACCGGTGTATGCGCTTACGATCAATCGATCAGGCGGGAAGCTCGGGCCGGGAATGCTCGCTTCAACCGCAAACTGCAAAACCGTGCCTGCAGACGGCTTCGTGCCGACTGTCGACAAGAGGGAGGGCGATGGGTTCTGCGGTATGAGCGTCGCCAGCAGCAATGGGTCCGTGATTTGGTTTGGCGGGCTTCGCGCGACCACCACAGAGTTGGCCAGAAGCTTGTCGCGTTATCTCGATCGGCCTGTCATCGACCAGACGGGTCTCACCTCCCCGTACGATTTCGTCGTGACGCCCATTCCCGCAGCGACGCCCAACACTGCGGCGGCTACCCCACTCACAGGCGCTGAAATCTTTACCGCGATCCAGGAACAACTGGGACTGCGGCTTCGACCGGA
Organism: Vicinamibacterales bacterium; assembly: GCA_035647075.1. Taxonomy (GTDB): domain Bacteria; phylum Acidobacteriota; class Vicinamibacteria; order Vicinamibacterales; family UBA2999; genus Gp6-AA40. Next base: position 1,658 of record DASROF010000249.1, read on the forward strand.
CAATGGAAAAGTCGATGTGCTGGTAATTCGCAACCTGGCATCACCGACGGAAAATTAGGTGTCGACAGGCGGAAATCGGGCGGAACGATTCATCCGCGCGTTTCCGTCGTCGCGTTCGAATTGCCTCGAATCGCTCGGTAGTTTTGAGCCGGTAGGAGCGGCTGCCACAGTGATCAGTGGCGGCGATCCCTCGAGGCGACGCGATCAGCGAAGACTGTAAAAACGCGCTGGAGGCTTACCACCGGCGACGGCGCCACAAGAAGCAAGAAAGATAAACGTGTGCCTTCGGCAACGGCCGGAAGCGCGTTTTTTCCGCGGCGACGAGCGGGATCGTCCGCCGCTGATCACTGTGGTCCTTCTTTGTGGACAGGCCGACCTGAAGGTCGGCCTCTACTCTTCTTCGATCCCTTTACTGATGCGGAACACGTGGCCGTCCGGATGACGGACGTGCATCTCGCGGACGTTCCACGGCATGTCGGTCGGCGGCCACGTCACCTCGAGGCCCTGCTCGACGCACCGTCGATGAATCGCATCGACATCGTCCACCCAGATCGACATCCATGCGCCCTGGTCGGCCGCGTCGTTGTCGTTGGGGCCGAACGTCGCGGTCACGTCGCTCTTGCCGCGGCCGCCCTGCGCGCCCTCGCACAGAAAGATCTCGCACGGGCCGGCGCAGACGCCGCCGAAATCCGGCGGCTCGCCCCACGCCCACGCCTTCTCCCATCCGAGCTTTTCGAACCAGGCAAAGCTCTCTTCGATGTTGGAGACGTTGAGAATCGGTGTGAGCCGCTTCGGCTTCATAGCTACTTCTTACGGACGAACTTCATCAGCATCCCGTTGACTGAGTCTGCCACGTAGAGATCGTTGCGCGGGCTGATGGCGAGGAAGTGCGCTTCGCCAAACTCGCCCGGGCCGGTGCCCGGCTTCCCCATCGCCGCCAGCACCTTGCCGTTCAGATCGAGCCGCAGCAGCTGGCCGGCGAAGCCGTTCACCATGTACGCCTCATCGCGGCCGAATGCCACGCTGCACGGCAGCCCTTTGTACTTCTGCTCGCGCACAAACGTGCCGTTGCTGTCGAACACCTGCACGCGCTGGTTCTCGCGATCCATCACCCACAGCAGACCCTTGCCGTCGATGACGATGCCGTGGGCGACCACGAACTGGCCAGGCTCCTTGCCCTTGCCGCCCCACTGCGTGATGAAACGGCCGTCCTTGTCGAACTTCAGCACGCGTGCGTCGCCGCCGGCGCCGGGCGTATGCCCCTGCGCGACGAAGATGTCGCCGTTGGCGGCGATCGCGACGTCGTTCGGCTGATTGAGGAGATGGGAGCCCGCGGTCTCGTTCCACTCGCCCGCCTGACCCTTCGTGCCGATCGTCAGCAGCACCTGTCCGGCTGGATTCAGCTTCACCACGGTGTGAGCGCCGACGTCAGTCGCCCAGAGATTGCCGTCGCGATCGATCTTCAACCCGTGCGAGCGGGTGAACATGCCATCGCCGAACGAGCGCACGAACCCGCCGTTCTCGTCGAACTCGAAGAAGGCCTGCGCCCCGCGCGTCAGGACATAGATGTGTCCGCGCGCATCGAACGCGACCGCTGCCGCGGCGCCCATTTTCGATCCTTCGGGCAACTTGATGGCGTCGGGCACGAACGTGTAGTCGAGCTCCGGCGCGGTTTCCGGAACAAGCAGCGCCGGGTCGGACGGCCGTTGCGCGAGAAGCGGGGCCGCCAGGAACAAACAGGCGAAGAAAACGAAGATTCGTTTCATGGATCGCTCCAGAGGGGTGCGACTATAACATCAGGGAACAGTCGGACCGCGACGGTGTCTAAGGTCTAGATTCGAAGGAGGCGGCATGTCTTTACTGCGCACCCTGCTCTGCGGTTTCCTGGGGGCCTTCATCGCCATCGCCGGCCTGTCCGCGCAGGACGTGCGCGACACGATCGGGCCGATCGAAAAACAGGCACAGGCCAACCCGATCACGCCCGAGAACCCGATCCCAAGACGGACGTTCTCGGTTCCTCCTGCCTACCCCGCCGAGGCAAGCGGGATCAACGCCGTGGGCACCGTCTCGCTCGTGGCCACCATCGACGAAACGGGTCGCGTCGTCGAGATCCGGAAGGCGCGCGAACCACTGGTGCTGACGCAGTCCACTCCCCAGAATCCGACAGCCGTGCGCCTTGCCGGCGAGGCGCTCGTGCGCGACGCTGCAGGCGCGCTGCGCCGCTGGACCTACGACCCTCCGGCGAAAGGCCCCCTCGCCTTTACCGTATCGTTTTCGTTCAAGCCCGGCGCCGAGCCGGCGACGACACAGAGCGCCTCGGTTCCGCCATCTGGCGTGACGAACCTTTCGACCTTTGTGAGCACCCCTGGTGCACCTGGAGCGATGCAACCGGTGCGCGTGGGCGGCCAGGTCAAAGCGCCAACACAGATCAAGAAGGTGCAGCCGGTCTACCCTGCTGAAGCGCAGGCGGCCAAGGTCCAGGGCATCGTGATCATGGAGGCGACGATCGGAGTCGATGGCCGGGTGACCGACGCCAGAGTGCTGCGTTCGGTTCCGCTGCTCGATCAGGCGGCTGTGGATGCGGTCAGGCAGTGGGAGTACACGCCGACGCTGCTGAACGGCACCGCGGTTCCGATCATCATGACCGTCACGGTGACCTTCAACCTGGCGCCAGCAGCACCACCTGCCCCGCCGCTGAATTAGCTGGCTCTTTAGGCCCTTCGGCCTTGGGCCTTGGGCCTATTTGATCAGCGGCTCGATCGCCGCGCGGACCCGCATCGCCACCTGGTACGGGTCCGTCGCCTGGACCTCGGGGTTGAACGTCTCGAACGAGACGGCGCCCGCGTACTTCTTCTTCTTCAGCGCCTCGATAATTCTGCGCAGCGGCGCGATCCCTTCGCCGGGGAACTTGCGGTCTGGCTGCCCCTGAATTTCGCGAGGCGGGTCCGCCGGTACATCCTCGAAGTGGAGGTGGTGCAGCTCACCGTCTCGCAACAACTCGAGGTCCTCGAACTTACTGATGCCGCCCCAGAAGTGGTACGTGTCCATCATCACTTTGTAGTTCGGATGGTTGGTTTCGCGCACCAGCTGCAGCGCCGTCGGCAGCGAGCCGGCAAACCGCGACGTACGGGCGTGCTCCAGCATCAGCGTCACACCGAACGGTTTCGCGATCTCCGCCGCCTCGCGCATGTTGTCGACGCCGCGCTTGTAGTCGTCCTTGGTATAGGTGCCGGTGCCGGCTGACGGCGTCACCAGGCGATCGGCGCCGATCGCCTGCGCCATCTCGACCTTCCACTTCAACTCTTCGATGCTCTTCAGGCGCTGATCGCCCGGCTCCATGAGGAAGAGTTGGTTGCTCGACGAGGCCGCCAGCAATCCGAGGTCGTCGAGCAGTTTCTTCGCGGCCATGGGTCCGCCTTCTTTCTTGGCGAACTCCTGGACCTTGACGAGGTTCGGCTCGACGTAGCGGACACCGGCCTTCGCGTAGCCCTCCATCGCCTGGCGGAAGTCGAACCGATCGGAGCTCGCCTCGTGCATGCACACCGTCAGCCCGCTGCCGAGTCGCGGCGGCGGTACCGGAGTCTGCCCCTTGGACGCCGGAGCCTGGGCGAAGGCGGCGCGCGGCGGGAACAGTAACGGAACAGCGGCCAGAGCGAGAAAGTGACGGCGCTTGAGTTCGTGCATGGCTACTATTGATCCTCGTAGTGTCCGGCTTGAGCCGGACCTCAGACGTGGTGTCCGGCTTCAGCCGGACCAATTCTATGTTCGAACGCTATACCGAACGCGCCAGACGGGTCCTCTTTTTCGCGCGCTACGAAGCCAGCCAGCTTGGAGGCCGCACGATTGACGCCGTGCACCTGCTTCTCGGACTGCTGCGTGAACCCGGAGGGCTGGCGGCGAAGATTCTTACGCGTGCACACCTGTCGCTCGAGGACCTCCGGAGTGATGTCGAAGGGCGCACCGTCTTTCACGAAAAGCTGTCGACATCCGTCGAGATCCCATTCAGCGCGGAGTCAAAGCGAATACTCGAATACGCCGCCGGGGAATCCGACGGCCTTCACCACACCCACATTGGCACCGAGCATCTCCTGCTCGGCCTCCTGCGTGAAGAGCGCAGCGTCGCCGCATCGATCCTGACGGACAAGGGAATGCAGCTGCAGACGGTCCGCGAGGACATCGTGCAATGGCTCAGTGAAAGAACTGATCCCGATTCGCCTCCGGACGGCTAAGTACCGATCTGAAAACACGAAGGGCCGGCAGAAGCCGGCCCGGACTTGCCACTCACGTGTGACGTCTCAGTTGTGACTCGTCACTTCTTCAACGGCTCCGCATTCACATCGCGAACCGGGAGACTGCGATCCGGCGCGCCGTAGACGTCCATCCGTGTCGGACGCGGTGGCACCGGCAGGCCGCGGGCGCGAAGTTCCGCTTCCTCCTTGTCGTAGATGCGCTCGCTGCGCAGGCCGTGCTCGACCGCCGTATTCCCTTCGTGGCAGCTGTACTCGTAGACCTCGGGGTAATCCGGCTGCGTGGTGAGCATGTAGCGCATCGTGAACGGTGCGCTCACCATCTCGGGATCTTCGACGCGCAGCTTGTATTCGATCATCTGCGGATCGACGCGGGTAAACCACTCGGTCAGCTTTGTCGTCGCGCTTGGCGGCACGCCGCCGATGGCCGGGCCGCGCTCGTCGAAGTTGGTGGTCTCGACCACCAGCGTGTCGCCGTCCCAGCGGCCGCGTGAATCACCCAGCCACTGCTTCACCTTCGACGCCACATGCGGCCGGTTGTCGAGATAAATCACGCGCGAATCGTGAATCATCTCGTAGGTGACGACGACTTCGTTCGGGCTCTGGGCGAAACGAACTCCGTTGCCATAGAGCACGGGCGTGATGCTCGAGATACCGCGCGTGATACAGCGGTCGTAGAGCGAGAAGTCGTCGAAGCCATTGAGTGGCCGGGTGCCGAAAGTACCGATGCCCGCCTGCGCCTTCTGGCGCGCCTGTGCTTTGGCCGTCAACGCGGGCCGGCGTCCATTGGCCGGCTCGATGACGATCGACGTGTAACCGAAGGTGCGAATGCCGAACTCGTTGCGCAGGAAGGATTCCTGATTCACCGCACCGAAGCGGCTCGCCTCGTCGCCGCTGGCGCGCTGCAGGAACTCTTCAGACGTCAGCGAGAGACGATCCGCCTGCGCGGGATTGCGATCCTGCGGAACACCACGCATGTCGTCCGTCGAAAACGTGCCCTGCAGGTCCGGATGCCCCCACGGCGTGCGCGGCGCCTGCCAGTTTGGATCCTTGGCCCTTGCAGTGGTCGTTTCGGCTGGAACCGAACGCACCGCCGAGGGCGTTCTTCCGCGGCCGCCGCCGCGACCGCCACCACCACCGCGACCGCCACCGCCCTGTCCCTGTGCTGCCGGTGCAACACCGGGCGCCTGTTGCTGTGCAGTAAGAATGCTGAGCGATGCGCTCACGAGCGCCGCGCTTGCGACGCACGTGATGATGATTCGTTTCATAAGCGGGAAGAATACCTCAACGAAACTCGTACCGGTCCCCTAGCACCGCGAGGTGGTGCTCGGTATGGCCGAGGACGATGTAGAGAAGTGCACGCGTGGACATCGGCGCATCGTTGCACGTACCCACGCTGGCCCATCCCGTCTCCGGCAGACTCGACGCCAGCGCCATCGTCGCCGCCCGGACGACCGACCATTCCGCCAGCACATCGCTGAACCGCCGGCGATCCGATTGTGCCGCTTCGGCGTAGTCGTTCTCCTCGAATCCCGGCAGCGGCGTCCGATCGCCGCGTCCGATCCGGAGCATGCGGTACGCGAACACGCGCTCCGCATCGGAGAGATGGTTAATCAGCTCCTTGATGCTCCATTTGCCTGACGCGTAGCGGAACGCCCCCTGCTCGTCCGTCAGTTTCGACAATCGCGCGACAACGCGCGCGCGTTGCCCCGCCAACTCTGCCAGCGGTTCGTCAACGTCGCGCACTCGAGCGACATATCTCTCGAACGCGCTCGCGTACTCGCGCGCGTCCGGCGCACCTATCGCACCCATCGCACCTCCCGCACCCCTCGCACCCTATCGCCTCCCATCGTACCAGGGAAAACTTTCCCTCGAACTGCGCAACGTCCGTCCCGCGGTGAGTGCGGTCCTGATCCAGAACAGCAGCATCTCACGCACGGAATAGAGATGCGCCTTGCGATGGCTCGTCAGCATCGGGTGGCGGTCCAGGATCACGATCGATTTCCCGCGGCGACGCGCGAGCCGTTTCAACCGGCGGAACAGATTGATCTCCTCCGCCGCATACAGTTTGTCGGTGAAGCCGCCGATCTCCCGGAAGGCAGCGGTCTCACAAAAGATGAACGACCCGGCCGCCCACTTCAGCCTGCGGCTGAGGAAGTTCCACCATCCGACGACGGCGTCGTACAGGATCCCTTTCACGTCCACACGCACGGTTGATCCGCCGGCCATGCAGTGGCCGTCCGCGATCGCGGCAACCAGATCCGAAAACAGCGCCTTCGTCGGATACGAATCCGCGTCGACGAACAGCAACCAATCACCGGTGGCGTGCGCCGCTCCCGCATTGCGCGCACGGCTGATCTGGTTTACCGGCTCGAACACCACACGTGCGCCCGCGGCGGCGGCGATCTGCTCGGTCTGATCCGTCGAATTGTTGTCGCAGACGATGAGTTCCGTCTCCCAGCCGGCGGCGGTGAACGATGTGGACGCGTCGTTGATGGCCCGCAGCGACGATGGCAGCAGCAGTGCTTCGTTAAAAGCGGGAACGATGATGGAGATCTTCACCCGAATCGGATGTCCCGCTTGAGGACGACGAAGACGAGGGCGATATCCAGGACCGCCACAAACGGCATGAAGAACAGGGCAAGCGCCGTCACCCGCCCGGACGCGACGTAGCCGATGACCCAGAGAACGATGAACACCAGGACCACACGCCAGCGTTCGGCTCTCGCCGCGAACCCGAGAAGCACCCAGAACGCGACGTGTGCGAACCAGCCGGCGATGAGCGGAGTCCCGATCATCAGCTCACGTGGGGGGACGTCGGCGGCATCCGGTACCTTACGTCGAATTTAGCGCACTTTTAATCGCTGTTGAGTTTGGACAGCGCGCCTCCGGCCCGTAACATTAAATCTCACGTAACACACAGGAAGCGACGCCGACCGTGGACGTCGGGCGTGTCGTCAAGCCTGGAAAGATTCGAAGGTGTCCATGACTCTCGCACGCGTACCCGTGTCGGTGGGCGCAGCCATCGTGCTGACCCTCGTGACCTCTGCCGTGACTCCTGTCCGGGCCGAGACGGAAACCTACGCCCTCGACCCCGCCGCGAGCGAGGTGGACTTTACGATCTGGGCGTCGAAGCTCTTCACTTTCAAGCGTGAGGGCCAGTTCAAGGAATTCACCGGTCAGCTGTCGTTCGACCCGGAGAATCCCCTTGGCACGCAGGTCGATCTGACGGTGTACACGTCCAGCGTTGACATCCACGACAACGAGCACAATGAGCTCTTGAAGTCAGGCGCGTTCTTCGATGTCGAACGTTTCCCGACGATGCATTTCACGAGCTCGTCGACGGACGTGAAGACAGACGGCACGTTCTCAGTGACCGGCGATTTGACGATCCGCGGCATCACCCAGCGGATGACGATTCCGGTGAAGCTCAAGCTGGCCCCCGAGACCGGCGGTCCGTCGATCGCCTCCTTCGAAAGCACGTTCGACATCGACCGCACGGAGTTCGGCCTCACTGGCATCGCGAACGCACACGGCTTCAACGTCTCGATCTCGAAGAAGGTGCGGATCCATATCGCAATGGCAACAACGCTGAAGAACTGAGCGGGTCGCGGCGACCAAAACCCGAACCCGCATTGCTGCGGTAGGCGCCTGAGGCCGGGCGGCAGTCGAATCCAGACCTAGCGCGGCTGAGGTGCGAGCGTGACGCACGGCGGCATCTCGATAATCCGCATCGGCAGGCTTCGGGTGTCGGGAGTGGGCAGCACAAAGCCGCGGTCGAACGACGGGTCCACGGGCACATTCTTCAAACAGACTGATCCCGAACGTGGTGGTGTGACGAGTGGTGCCGCGCCAGCCTGAGGCGCGACCGGTTCCGGCACGGGTTGCTGCGTTTGCGGAACCGGCATGAAGGGCATGAAACGCGGATCGGGCGGCGATGTTGGGAACAGCGAACGATTGGGCACCTCCTTCGGCGGAGGGTAAAACGGCGGCCGTTCCAGCTGCTGAGCGTTGGCGATAATCCCACTGGCCAGGACCATCACTGCGGCAGTTGCGATGCGCACGGGCCACTCCTTCGTAATCTTTCCGAAAGACTACGCCTTTCGACCCGCCGGAGTCGACGCTCCGCAGACACCAGGGACCAGCCTGCCAGAACTGTCCGTACGCTGTCGTTTACGCACTTTTGACCTGGCGTCAAAACGGGAAGGGCCAAATTGCCCGCGATTTAACGCGGTGATTTACCCGCGAAATGGGGTCCGCCGGCCACAGCTGGGCTCGGCGTCTTTCTTGCTAATTGCCGTGCTGAGGATCAGATTCATGACAAGCATGCAGGTACGCCTATCTGCCGCGATGCTGGTTCTAGTCGTGACCGTTGCGTGTGGCAGCTCCAGTAACCCCGCAGGTCCGAACGATTCGAATCCAGCTCCGAATACGCCTGGAATCACCAACGCGACGGACGACTTCCAGTTCAATCTGCCGAACGTGACGGGCTACTCCACCAACGGTGGCTACACCTGGAAGAACACAGGCACGGTAGCCAGGGTGACGCAATCGAGCTCGATCTCCGGTGGCTCAGGCACGCTCCAAATCCGCGATGCCGGCGGCCGCGTCGTCTACTCGAAAGGCCTCAACGAGGGTGGCACGGTGAACACCGACGCGGGGCCGTCGGGTGACTGGAGAATCGACATCACACCGAGCGGTGTGACCGGCACGATCAATTTCCGCGTCCAGAAGAACTAAACCACTCCTGACTCCGTCGTCATCGTCTGCATCGTGGCGCGTCTCCGCGCCATGCAATACGATGACGACGTGTCTGAAGCGAACCAATTGCCGCCGGATGCGGTGCTCTTCCAGGCCCTCACTGGATTCATGGTGTCCCGCAGCCTGTCCGCAGTGGCGGAGCTCAGTGTCGCGGACGCACTTCGCGATCGTCCGCTGACCGGCTCGGAGCTGGCGCACGCGGTCGGTGCCAACGAACGATTCCTGCGTCGCGTCATGCGCCTGCTGGTCTCAGTGGGCATCTTTGCCGAACCAACGCCCGGTACCTACGCGCTGACATCTGTCTCGGAGCTCCTGCGCTCGGATCATCCGAATTCGCTCCGCGATCTGGCAGCGATGCTCACATCCGAGTCGCACTGGCGAGCGTGGGGCGAGCTGACTGAAGCCGTCCGCACCGGCTCGTCGGGTTCGTGCCTCGCCTTCGGCACCGATGCGTTCACCTGGTTCCAGCGCCGCGAAAACAAGGCGCAGTGGGACCTGTTCAATGCGGCGATGACGAGCTATTCAGCCGCAACGAGCATGGCGGTGGTTGAGAGCTACGATTTCAGCCGCTTCCGTCACATCATCGACGTCGGCGGCGGTCGCGGTTTCTTCCTCAGGACCGTGCTCTCGAAGGCCACGCAAGCGAGTGGCACGCTGTTCGATCTTCCCGGCGTCTTCGAGGGCGGCGGCATCGACACGCTGGGCGGGCGCATCGCCTGCGTCGGCGGCGATTTCTTCACCTCTGTCCCGGAGGGCGGCGACTGCTACGTGCTGAAACATATCGTCCATGACTGGGACGATGAGCGTTGCCATACCTTCCTCGGCAACATCGCGCGGATCATGGATCCGGCCGGGACCGTGATCATCGTGGACATGGTGATGCCCGATGGTCCCGAACCCGCCTTGGCGAAGGTCGCCGACATCAACATGCTCGCGTTTACGGAAGGCGGATGCGAGCGGACCGAGAGTGAGTTCGCGGCGCTGTTCGAGTCGGCTGGCCTGCAGCTGAAAGCGATTCACACGACGCCGATCGTCAGCGTCGTGGAAGCCGTGAAGCGCCGCGAGGACGCGGGTGGCCAGCGAGCTCGATAGCACAGCACAAATTCTTCGACGCCGGTTCCTGACCGTCGGCGCCGTGCTGCTCGCCGCGATCGTGGTCGGCACCGTCGGATTTCGCCTGGTCGAAGGGTGGCCGCTCTTCGATGCCTTCTACATGTCGCTCATGACGCTGACGACGGTCGGCTACGGCGAGGTCCATCCGCTCTCGACCCAGGGACGGATGTTCGCGTCGTTCCTGATGCTGGTCGGGGTCGCCTCGGTCTTCGTGTCGTTCGCCATCCTTGGCGACACGCTCCTGCGCCTCGAACTGGCCGACTACTTCGGCCGCCGAAAGAGAAACCGCATGCTTCAGCACATCACCGGACACTACATCGTCTGCGGCGCCGGCCGGGTTGGCCGCAGCGTCGTTCTCGAGCTGCTGCGAGGCGGCGCGCAGGTTGTGTTGATCGACAACGATCCCAATCGCGTGAAATGGGCCGACGGCCTTGGCGTCATCGCGATGACGGCGGATGCCTCGAATGATGAAACGCTCCGGCAGGCGCGCATCGACACGGCCGCCGGCCTCGTCTCGGCGATCGCCAGCGACGCCGAAAACGTCTATGTGACGCTCGCAGCGAAGGAGCTCAACCCGTCGCTGCACGTTGCGGTCAGAGCGAGCCAGGAACAGGCGGGAGACAAACTTCGACGTGCCGGCGCGGATACGGTGCTGACGCCGTACACCTACATCGGCCATCGCCTGGCGCAGTCGCTGCTGCGGCCGCACGTCGCCACGTTTCTCGACGTGGCGTCGGCGTTCGGACAAGCCGATCTCGATCTCGAGATCGAGCAGCTGCCCGTCGCGCCGGGAAGCGCCCTCTCGTCGAAGACGCTCGAACAGGCGCAGCTCGGGCGGACCTATGGCGTCATCGTGCTCGCGGTGCGCCGGAAGAACGGCGGGATGCTGTTCAATCCGCAGGCGGACGTCCGGCTCGAGGATGGCGACGTGCTGATTGCGATGGGCGAGCGCCAGAAGCTCAAGGAGCTCGAGAACACGTAGGCAGCGTAGAGCACCAGAGGACGCTCGAGATGTCACGGCCCTTCACCCTCGTCACGCCGGATCGGTTGCAGATTCGAGAGGGCGGCGGCTGCATATCTGTGTTCGGCCTCCCCTTTTTTGGCGCAGGTGTCTTTCTCTTCCTCAGCCTCCTTGGAATTGTTCCCGTCAGCAATGCGAACGACATGCCCGCACTCGCGTGGCCCTTGCTGGTGCTGATGGCGATCGCCTTCACGACCGTCGGCGGTGTGCTGGTACTCGGACGCAGCTGGACGACGATCGACCGTGGACAGCGGGAAGTGATCAAGCAGATGGGGCTGATCGTCCCGCTTCATCAACGAACGATCCCGCTGGAGGGGTTTACCGCGGTCAGACTCGGATTCGTCGAAGGCGACTCGGATACGTCCGACAAGTTCCCGGTGGCGCTGACGGGTTCGACCGGCCCGGATCTGGTCCTGTGGAATGCCACGGCATACGAGCAGGCGCGCGAATGTGCGCGCGTGCTTGGAGAACTCCTTCACCTCGACATCGAGGACGCAACGACAGACCACGTCGTGCTGTTGCCTGCGGGTCAGATGGACCTGCCACTGCAGGAGCGACTGCGGACGGAGAGTGCGTCCCCTGATGAGGTGAGTCGTCCACGTGACGCGCGAAGCCAGGTCACGCGAGCGGCACACCGCGTCACGATCGTGATCCCGGCGCGGAAGACGCATTGGCTGTGGCTCGCGGCAGCGCTCATCCCGCTGGCCGTCCTGTCTGTCGTGGGCCCTCCACTCGCGACGTTCTTCCGTATGTCCCAGACGCCGGACCCCGTCGGCTGGATATTCCTGGGATTCCTGACGCTGTTCTTCGGCATCCCCCCGACGCTGAGTGCGCTGAATGCGTTCCTCCGTTCGCGCCGCGGCGCAACCATTCTCGAGGTTTCGAAGGAGGGCGTCGGGATCCGTCAGCGCGGAGCGTGGACCACCAGGGTCACCGCGTCCATCGACGCGTCGGACATCCTCGACGTCGACTACAGCAGCCGCGAATCAACTCGCGCGGCAGCGAAGCGTGCGACGGAGCAGCAGGTGATGCAGGCGTACCCCTCACATGCCGAGACCGCGAGTCTGCGGATCGAGCGCCTGGTGGCTACACTCACGCGTTTCGCGAGCAACAAGGGGCTGACGATTAAGACCCGGAAGGGCCTCACGACCGTTGGACAGGGACTGGACGATAACGAAATCCGGTACCTGCACACATTGATCCGTCGCGCCCTGTTCTGATCGGACAATTGACCCTAGCCGAGGTCGTCGAGCTCGCGCGTGAGTTGCCGTGCGGTTCGCTGATGCAGCCACGCCACGACGACAAAGAGCGCGATAGCGAAGACGGCTATGACGAGGTTCTGCTCCGGTGATCGAACGAGGGCGTGTGAAAACAGGCTCAGCGTCACACCAGGGATGAACGGTACAAGAAACACCCACGGTCGACTCGCGATGTCACGGTGCCGCGTGAGGTGCTCGCGGTAGAAATCAACCGAATCCGTCACGGCCGGCCGTGCTGGCGAGGCAATGCGATAGCGGAACTGAGCTGCGACATAGATGAAGGCGGCCACCGTGAGCAAATCGCCGAGGCGTTCCAGCAGGTCGCGTTCATACGAGATCTGGATCAGCTCGACCACCACAACGACCGCGAGGAGCAGAGCGCCTGTCACCTTCCACCCGCGCACCCGTTCGTCGAAACGTCGCGCCCTCGCTCGAATCTCGTCGATCGACATCGACCGCTCCTCTCGCGGCTGCTCATGCCACAACCGTCGAATGTTGTCCTCTTCGTTCACGTCAGCACCCCTTGTCGTGAAACTGGCGGGCCAGCAATTGCTTGATGCGGTGAATCTTCGTAGCGACGTTCCTGGCCGTCAGGCCCGTGATCTCGGCAATCGCCGGCGTGTCTACGTCCTCGAGGTAGAGGAGGATGATCTGCCGGTCGATCGGCCGAAGATCGTGGATCAGCTCGTAGACGCGGTCGAGCGTGCGCCGTCGATCAAATTGCGCCTCTCCATCAGTCTTGTCGGGTATCGATTCCAGCATGGCGAGCTCCGCAAACGACGTCGCTGACTTCTTCGCGCGAATCACCCGCGACGTAGCGATGTTGTGAGCGACGCGATACACCCAGGTCCGCATCGAGCAGCGGCCGTCGAACCGGGCCAGGCTCCGCCACAACGCGACGTGGATCTCCTGGAGCAGATCCCGGCGCACGTCCGCATCGCGTTCGTAGGCATGCGCCAGCCGCTCCAGCGCCGCGCCGTATTCGGCGGCGACGTCCGTATAAAGGCGCTCCACCTCGCCTGCCGAACGATGCATACAGGGGAGATAGTCGCAGGGACTGGCTATCTCTTACAGCGCAGGAAGAAGGCGGGGACTACTTACCGATCATCCGCCGCACAGACTGCTCGTTTTCCATGCAATTGTCGTCGAGCAGTTCCGTGTCCACGACGATCGTCTGATCGAGGTGCACCGTCCACGGCTTTGTGTAGGCCTTCGGATCATTGACCGTGACTTCGATCTCGAGGTGTCCGTAGTTCGGGCGACGGATGCGCTCGGTGACGCGGGCGGCGCTCGTCATGGGAGAGCCCGCGAGGTCGAGCCACAAATCGTCGCGGAACCCAATCGTCTCGACCACCAGCGTGTCGCCCTGCCAGCGCCCGGACGAATAGCCCTGCCACGACGGCGACGGATCGGCAGGGAGAGGCCGCGCGTCGGTGAAGATCTGACGGTAACTGGCGTTGAACTCGTGCAGGATGACCAGGCGATCAGGCGTCTGCACGATGCGGCGAAACTGCGGCAGCGCCCAGGCCCGCGGATAGTTCGGCGGCATGCAGCGCGCGTGCTGATCGACAAGCGTGTCGTCGTTACCGCGCGGTGCAGCGCCCTGATTGAACGCCGACCGGCGCTTGACGAGATCAATGGCCCACGGCTGATACGGGAGCAACTCGAGGAGGTTCATGCTGCCCGACCGCAACCGCGCGAACTGGTCACCCGACGCCAGGCCGATGTGAAGCGCCTGCACGGGGATCGGCTCCTGGCCGATGCAGCCAGGCTTGCCCGCGCATGCCGGATCCTCCAGCAGGGTGGCTCCGGTCCAGAGGCCGGAGAAGTCCGGCCGTCCGCCAGCCTTCGGCGCCGGCGCATTCACATTGACGCCACCGTTTGCCAGCCGCGGCACGTCTGGCGTCGGCTGCTTGATGAATTGCGCCGCGAGCGTCGCGGTCATCGATATCGTAAGAACGATCCCTGGAAGTACCCGCATGGGGCCGAACGATATCATCGACAGATGAGCAAATCCCGGCTGGAGGCGTTCAGCGACGGCGTCATCGCCATCATCATCACCATCATGGTGCTGGAACTCCGCACGCCTGAAGGCACCGATTGGCATGCGCTCCGGTCGCTCGGGCCGATCTTCCTGACCTACGCACTCAGCTTCGTCTATCTCGGCATCTACTGGAACAACCATCACTATCTGATTCACGCGGCAACTGATGTCACGCCGTCGGTACTGTGGGCGAATCTCCACCTGCTCTTCTGGCTGTCGCTGACGCCGTTCGTCACCGGCTGGATGGGACACAACCATCTCGAGGCGGTGCCGACGGCCGCGTACGGTGCGGTGATGTTCCTGTCGGGGTCGGCGTACTGGCTCCTGCAGCACGCCATCATCGTCGCGGCCGGACCCGACTCACGGGTGGCGCAATCGATCGGCGGCGACTCGAAAGGATTGATCTCGATCGGCCTCTACGCGCTGGCGGTCGGCTTCGCGTTCGTCAACCAGTGGGCGTCTGACGCGATCTACGTAATGGTGGCGCTGATGTGGTTCGTGCCCGACAGCCGCCTACGGCCGACCTGAAGATCGGCCCCTGCCCGGCGACGAGGACGTATGCGTGGGGCAACATCGGCACCTCATTTCGGCAGCGCCGGCCGTTCGATCCGCGGCAGCGTTCCTGTGAGCGAACGCAGGAACGCCACCAGATCCTTCTGCTGGGGAACGGTCAGTCCAAGCGGCGTGATCCGGCGGTCGAGCGTAGGGTTGGGTACACCTCCGCTGTCGTAGAGTTCAACGACATCATCAAGCGTCGCGGCGGAGCCATCATGCAAATAGGGCCAGGTGAGCGCGACATTGCGCAGGGCCGGCGTCTTGAACTTGCCGCGGTCGGCCGGGTCGTTCGTCACTGACTCACGACCGATGTCCGGTGTGGACCGGCCCATGCCGACCCCGATGTTGTGAAAGGACTGATCGGAAAACATGGGAGGCGCGTGACACGCGCTACAGCCTGCCTGGCCGCCGAACAGCTCGAGGCCGCGCATCGCAGATTCAGACATCGCGGCCCGGTCGCCAGCCACAAACCGGTCGTACGGCGACGGTCCCGAGAGGACCGTTCGCTCGAACGCGGCGATGGCTTTCGCAATGCCATCCGCCGTGACCGCGGTACCGAATACGTGGTGGAACTGTGCCTTGTATCCAGCGATGGCGTTCAGCTTCCGCACGGCATGCTCGAGCGTCTCGCCCATTTCCACCGGATTGTGAATGGGGCCGAGCGCCTGTTCTTCGAGCGTGTGCGCACGGCCGTCCCAGAACTGGAACGTCATGTAGGCCGCGTCCACAACGGTGCCGGAATTGCGCGTTCCCATGCGTCCGCCTACTCCGGTGTCGACCTTGTCGTGGTTCGCCCAGGCTGTTTCAGGCGCATGGCAGGTTGCACAGCTGATGGAGTTATCGACCGAGAGCCGGGGGTCGAAGTACAGCTGAGCACCGAGCGCGATCTTTGCCTCGCTCTGCGGATTGTCCGGCGGGATGGCCAGGGGTGGCAGCGCAGGGTTCGCCGGCGTCTGTTCGGCTCGCGAGCCGACGGCAACGATCAGAGACAGTATCGTTGTGAGAACCACACTCGAAACGGAACGGCGCAGCAGGCTTCCGCAGGGATTCGGATGCATCACGGATCGAAGATTCAAACGCGACACCAGTGGCGCGACATTCGAGACGGGGAGGAAGCACACCGAGCACAACCGGCGAGCGCACCGCATGCCGTGATCGGTTGCGGCATGTCGGACGCAGCTGTTCTCAGCTCTTCAGCGCCCCATCGCGAGGTGGCGGTATTCGGTAGAGGCCGACCTACAGGTCGAGCCGGTCAGGGAGCGGCGACGCGACGCATGCGGACGTTCAGCTCCAGCCTGATGTCGTCCTCGACGCTCAGCAGACCGAACACGCGCGGAATCGTGATCTTGTATTTCGCGAAATTGAATCGTGCGGTCGCCTTGGCATTCACGCCGTCGCCGGTGAATGTGGCCGCCACATCCCACGTCTCCTCAGCCGTCACACCATGGAGCGTCATGTCGCCGGTCAGCTTGAACGTCGCTCCGCCCGACGTCGGCAGCGGCGTGGGCAGACCCGTGTAGCGGCGAGGCACCAACTCGGCGGTCGGATAGCGATTCGTCTCGAGCGTGTTCTCGCGGATGAACCCGTCGCGCTTGGGTTCGTCGGTCCGAAGTGTGCGCATATCGACGGTCAACTTCGAGTCCGGCGTGAACGTGCCATCCGGCCGGATGACGAGCGCGCCGGCGATCGACTCGGTGGCGCCGACAGCGTCGTTGGGAAAGTTGAGCCGCGCCAGCTGCTCACGCACTCGATATTCAGCCTTCGATCCGCTCTGAATCTCGAGACGAACACCGCGCGGAGTCTGACCGGCTTGACTTCGGCCGATCTCCTCGACAGTCAGAACCATGCAGACGACCGCCGCACCGCAGAGAGCAATACGATTCATTTCCGCCAGATACGGCGCTCGATCGCTCGTTGTTTACGCCCACTCAGATCGTCGCGGTCTTCGCGCTCTTCGCGTCCTTCGCCGTTAAGGGATGCGCACGGCACGCGCGTCGGCCCGCACCATGTCCGCGTACTCGGGCAGGAACCAGCCTTCCGACATGAGCTGCTTCAGGCGCTGCTCGACGCGTGACACGTAATCGGCATTCCCGCGGTACAGCTTCTTGAGAACGTCGTCCGGGAGCGGGACCTTCGTGCCGCCGAGTTGACACAGTCGATCCTGCTGCGGCGTCTTGCCCTTGCCATTCACCCCATTGGTTGCGATCGGGACATCAACCCACACGTTACGGATCCCGCCCTTCGCATTGCCATGCTCATCGAGCGCCAGCGGCGAGCCGTCATTGGTCGAATCCTGGTCCACGGTAATCGGTGGCGCGTGTGGCGGCGTCTTCCCGTTGGCGATCCACTCAATGAGGTAATTCAGCCCGAGCGCGGTGAACGCGCCGGCCGGGAAGTCGGTCACCGGCAGTGTGCAGGGATCGTTCAGGAATCCAGGGTTGTCACGAGAGTTGTTGTGCGGCATGCCGGCAACCTCGTAGAGTCGGAACCGGTTCGCAGGGTCGTCGCTGTCCGGACGCCGGTACGCGATGCCCTGCTGGGCGTAGGTCGCGACCTCGGTCTGCGTCGGCATCTGAATGATCGGGACGTCGACAATCGGCATCGGCGTGTTGCCGAGCGTGCTCGTGAGCAGGAAACCGTCGAAGATCGGCCCGCCGTCCGGCAGGCGCAGGTTCGGATGCGCTCCGAGATACGTTCGCACCGTCGCGCTCGACGCCGACGTCCCCATCAACGTCACCCGCCTGACGTCGTACGCGGCAAAGGGCCCTTTCTTGCTCTTGATCAGCCGGCCGACCTGCGCGATCACCTCGTTCGCCGCTCCCATCGCAATGTTCAGCGTCGCGTAGCGCTCGGCATTGAAGGCCTTCAGCAGGTTGATGTTCGCGGGGCTGTGCACGATTTCCACGAACATGTGATTGCGCGTGAGGATCGACTGGCGCGACCACTCGAAAATCAGCGATCGACCGCCGGCATGAAGCGCCTCCGCGACAACCGTGCCGCTGAACGCCTTCGGATCACGCGGCCGCCGGACGATGATTCGCGTCATGTAGGGTGCATCCGCAACCGTACCGGAGACGAAGTACTCCTCCGTGAGATACGGAAAGTCCTCGACCTTGACGGCATTGGGTGTGACGCTGACCGGCGGATCCGGATACATCCGTCCCGGTCCGCTGATCAGCCCCGAGAGTTCCGGGACCGGCGGCGTCGCGGCAGTCGCCTCGATCGCAGTGACGATGCCCAGGGTCAGGGCCACGGAGATCAGTCGCAGGCGCATTGGAACTCCTAGGTCCGGGTCAAGCCGGACACGACGGCGAAGACGGATACTACGATAGTCACATTCTGGAGGAACAGATGACTGCCAACCGGTACTTGAACGTGGTGCTCACTCTCATAGCGGTCGAACTGGGCGTCATCGCCTTCGGCCACACCGGCGTGCCGGTGTCGGCGCAGCAGAGAGCAACCCCTGTTGTCATCACCGGGGTGGAGATGCAGCGGAACGTCACCGTTCCCATCACCGTCCGCGGCGTCGAGCTGATCGACCGCAAAACGTACTTACCGGTTGGACTCTATGGACAGCTTGAAGGCCCGCCAGACACCGCGGCGTTCCGCCCTGTCGACATTCGGGCGATCGGAGCGGTCAAGATCGAGGCCGACCGTCCCGTACGCGTCGAAGCGGATCCACCGCTGAAGGTTCAGATCCCCGTCGTGTCGTCACCGCGCCCAGGGCTGTAAACACAAGGGTCCGGCGAAAGCCGGACACTACGAGTCAATCTCGTAATCCAAACGTCACGAGCGAGTTGCCCGAGATCGTCGTCACGTACTGCTTCCCATCAACGGAGAAGGTGACGGGCCCGTTCGCGATCTGGCCGCCGAGACTCGCTTTCCACAACATCTCACCCGTCCGCGCGTCGAGGGCGTAGAAGTAGCCCTCGCGGCCGCCAGTGAACAGCAGATCGCCGGCGGTCGTCAGGACGCCACTATCGCTCATGTCGAACTGCTCGAACTTCCACTTGTGCATCCCGCTGACCGGATCGATCGCGATCACCGACGAGTACCCCGCGGCATTCGTCCAGTTGTTGATGGGTGTCGTCCGGCCAATGCGCACACCTGGCGCTCCCGGCACCGGCAGCAACTGCCGGCCGCCACCGCCACCAAAGACACGCCCTGGCACGTAATCCTGGAACTCCCTTCGGTAGATCGTCGCGTAGTCCTCCCATGCGGTCACGTAGAAGAGCCCGGTGCGCGGGCTGAACGATGGCGAGTACCAGTTGGTGCCGCCCTGGTTGCCGGGCCACGTGGGCTGCCCCGCTGGCTGCGGTGTCTGAATCGGGCGGCCGTTCGGATCGAAACCGCTCATCCAGTTCACCTTCACGAACGGTTTGCCCGATACGAACTTTCCGTTGGTCCGATCGAGCACATAGAAGTTGCCGTTGCGGTTCGCCCACAGCATCGACTTGAGCGGCTTGCCCTGGTAGGTGAAGTCGGCGAGCACCGCGATCTGCACCGAGTCGTAGTCGTACGGATCGTTCGGCGTGAACTGATAGTGCCAGCGCAGCTTGCCGGTGTCCGCATCGACGGCGATGACCGACGCCGTATAGAGGTTGTCTCCCGGCCGCTGATCGGGGTTCCAGTCGGGTCCGGGGTTGCCGACACCCCAGTAGGTCAGGTTCAACGCCGGGTCGTACGACGGCGTCAGCCAGATCGAGCCGCCGCCCGTCTTCCACGTGTCGCCCTTCCAGCTCTCGCTGCCCGGTTCACCTGGTGCTGGAATCGTGTGAAGTTTCCACGCCTCTTTGCCCGTGCGCACGTCGTACGCCGCCACGAAGCCGCGGATGCCGTACTCACCGCCGCCCGTCCCGACGAGCACCTTGTCCTTCACGACAAGCGGCGCCATCGTGATCGAGTAGCCCAGTTTCGGGTCGCCAACCTCGATGTTCCAGATCGCCTTGCCTGTCTTTGTGTCGATGGCGATCAGCCGCCCGTCAAGCGTTCCCATGAACAGCGTGTCGCCCACCACCGCCACACCGCGATTGTTCGACCCGCAGCAGACGCGGGCGTCGGGCGAGGGCGTATGCCGGTACAACCAGAACACGCGACCGGTCTTCGCATCAACCGCCAGCACGTCGTTCGGACGCTGCGTGACGTACATGACGCCGTCAACCACCAGCGGCGACGACTGCCACGCACCGAATACCTGGTTGGGAAGAATCCACTTCATCTCCAGGTTCTTCACGTTGGTGCGATCGAGCTGCTTCAGCGGACTGTAGCGCTGGCTGAAGTACCCGCCGGAGTACATCAACCAGTTCTGCGCCTCGTCGGCGGCCCGCTCGAGCCGCGCCGGTGTCACCTGCGCGGAGACAATCGAGCCGAGCACCACGACCAGCGCCCCAAGGGCGTGCAGCTCTCTTCCCCACTTCTTCCACTTCTTCCACTTTTCCACTTCTTCCACTTCTTCCACTTCTTCCACTTTCATGGCTGGCCCCTGAGAGTGACGAGGTACGCAATGACGTCCGCGAGCTCATCGCTCGTCAGCCTGCCGGTAAACGACGGCATCGGCGATGTCGTCTCCACGGCGAAATTGCGGATGTCACGTTTCTCGATCGAATGCAGCCGCTCCTTGTCGTCGATCAGCTGCACGGTGAAGGTGTCCTCGTTGAGACGACGGCCATTGACGGTCCGTCCGTCCTTCAGCGTGATGCGCACGGGCCGGTTGATCGGCAGCATCCCCGCCGACGGATTGGTGAGCGAGCGATGCAGCATGTCAACGCCGCGTGCGGCGCCGATGTCGGAGAGATCCGGCGCCACGCGCGAGCCGTTGCCGCCGATCCGGTGACACGAGAGGCACGCGCCCTTCCCCTCGACGATCGCCTTCCCGCGCGACGCGGTGCCGATTCTGATGGAGGGGGTACTCGAATCCAGCCCGGCGCGGATGTAGGCCACGATGCCCGTCAGCTCCGCCGGCTGAAACGCGAACGGCGGCATCCCCGCGGCCGGCACACCGGTGGTCACGATCCGCATCAGGTCGTCGTCGGTCACGACCCGGCGAAACTGGCCGCGGCGCAGGTCAATACCGGAGATCCGATCGCCGTTCGGCCCGTGGCACGTCGAACACTGGCTGCTGTACAGCCGTGCACCGGTGTCGATCTCAGTCTGCGTATATTGGCCGTGATCCTGCGCGGCGAGCCTGGCCGGAGCGACAGCGAGGCCGATCGCTGCCACGAGCATCGAAATCCTGTGGATCATGGAGCGAGGTTGTACCACAGAGTTTCGACTGACGGGCGCAACGGCCCGTCGGGACTATTTCGCGGTGACTTTCGTGCTCTGACTCCCGATGCACAGCCACTTGCCGTCGCGATTGACGAACACGTCCATGTAACGGGTCACGATCTCGGTGGGCTTGCCCTGGACCGGACCGGTCATCCGCTGTGTGAACCAGACAACGGCGGTTTCGTTGAACACCCTGACGGTGAACTCATCGACCGTCCACTTGTCCACCTGCTGATTGAACTCTTTGACAAGCTGCAGTTCGCGTGCGCGATCGCCACGGCTGCCGTCGCCGTAGGTCGAGACGAACTCCGGCGCGAGGACGTTGTTGACGAAGTCAACGTCATTGCGCTGCAGCGCCTCGACCCAGTCGCGTTCCAGCTGCTCCAGGATCTGCTGTGCCGAGCGAACAGGGCGCTGTGCGGAGACGGCGGCGGCCGCGCACAGCAGTGCCGCCACATAAACTCCCAACTTCCAATTCCCAACTCCCACACTTCTCATCGCATCACCAATCCGTAGCTTTGTAATCCTTCAAAAACTGTCCCCAGCCATGTACGCCGGTGTTGAACCCGTCGATGATCGGATCCACGATCCGCGCGGCGCCGTCGACGATGTCGAGCGGCGGATGGAAGCGCTGCTCAGCCGTCTTGCGCACCGAGATCTCCACGGGATCTTCGTCCGTTACCCAGCCGGTGTCCACGCTGTTCATGTGGATGCCATCGTGATGGTAGTCGGCGGCCGCCGTGCGCGTCATCATGTTGAGCGCCGCTTTCGCCATGTTCGTGTGGGGATGCCGGGTCGTCTTGAAATTCCGGTAGAACTGCCCTTCCACCGCGGACACATTGACGATGTGCTTGTCGCGCTCGGGCGTCTTGAGCAGGAGCGGCTTGAGCCGGGCATTGAGGACGAACGGCGCAACCGCATTGACGAGATGGACTTCCAGCAGCTCCACGGACGACACCTCGGCCAGCAGCAGCCGCCACGAATTGCGGCCACGCAAGTCGACCTGCTGCAGATCCTGATCGAGCCGGCCCTCCGGAAACAGATCCTTCTGCGCGAGCAGTTCCTCCGGCAGTAGCGGTAACTGCGAGAGCTGAGCAGCATGCGTCAGGCCCGCGGCGTTCGGCGGTGCCTCAGGCAACATCGAATAGCCGCGCAGCCCTTCGTACGATCCAACGAGCTTTCGTGCATGCTCGGGCATCGACGCCAGCGCGGCGGTCTCCCCATCCATCATGTGGCGATAGAAATCTGGCGGGCGGCGCACCGTCTGACACGCATTGTTGACGATGAAGTCGAGACGCGTGCGCGTGGACAGGAGCTCGTGGCAGAACGCTTCGACGCTCGGCGTGTGGCGGAGATCGAGACCGAAGATCTCGAGCCGATCACCCCAATTCTCGAAGTCGACCTCACGTGCATATCGCTGCGCCGAGTCGCGTGGAAACCGCGTGGTGACGATGACGTGAGCGCCGGCGCGCAGCAGCTTCAGCGCCGCCTGATATCCGATCTTGACGCGGGCGCCGGTGACGAGCGCCACGCGCCCTCGCAGATCGGCCAGCTCGGTGCGTTTTCGGAAGTTGAACGTTGCGCAATCGGGGCAGAGCTGATCGTAGAAATGGTGGATGACGGTGAAGTGCTGCTTGCAGACGTAGCAGTGCTGGGGTTCGGCGGCATTGGCCGGTTCCGCCAAAGGAAAGAAGCCGGCCGACGGCGGACCCGCCTCGTGAATATCACGGGGCTCAAAAGACTCCGGCGGAAAGACATTCGGTGTGTGAAAGACCGGCTTGCGGCGAAGCTCGCGGATGCCGGTTTCAAAGCGCGCGCCCTCGGTCTCCTTCACGCGCGCAGCCTTGCGCTGCTTCGCGGTGACCTTGGCCATCCGGCGGCGCTCGACGCGGTCGGGGTGATAAACGAGTGCCACGGCCTGCAGCAGCCGCGCGCGGTCTTCGTCGGACACGCCTGCGAGTACGGTGCGATCGGCGGCGATCGACTCGAGCAGTTCGGTCGCGTCGCGCAGCCGTTCGATCAGCAGGCGTCTGTCAACGTCCGTCGGGACAGCCATTCCCTGCCAGCGTAACCTGCGCGGCGTCGGAATCGCATTCCAGCCGCGTGAGGTTCGACTGGACCCGCTGGAGCAGCGCCTGGTCGAAGAGGGTATGAATGTTCTCGTCGGAGCGGAATGCCTGCAGAATCTCACGCCGCCCGCTCGACTCGGCATCGTCGATGACGAACGCGAGCACCGTGGCCATCACGGTGCCTTCTTCGGACTTGCTCTCCCGGAAGCGCTTCTCGAACGCGCGCAGCACCGGAACGACAGAGCCATCGTCCCACTGCTCGGGGGTGGCATTGAGGGCAAGAAAGTCGGTCAGTGCCGCCGTGTACCTGGCGTTCGGCACACGATGCCAGAACGACACGTCGGGTCCGAATGCGCGGACATATGTCGGTAAGTACAGATCCGCCGCTGCCGGCACCCGCTTCACGAGCGCGGGGTTGAACCGGCGGATCTCATCCGCGGACAAATGGGTCTGCTTGGTGATCTGCGAGAGTGTCGTCGCGCGCGACAAACGCATCGCAAAGATCGGCGTTTGCCGCGTGGAGGCGATCAGATTGTGGACCGTCGCCATGTTGCCAAAGACCATTTCCGAATACAGGTACGAACGTGGCCCGTATGTGCGATACAGATCGCGGAACCCGTAGAGATCGATGCGCCGGAGATCGCGCGTCAGCTGCGAGCCAAGCAGGTACTGATCACGCGTGGTCGTGCCGCCGAGGCGCTCGCCGTTGATGAGCACGCGGCCGACATTGACACCACCGCTGTGATGGTCGGACAGCGCGGGAATGAACGAGCCGTACTTGGTGGCCAGCACGCTCAGGTACGCCGCGCAGTACGGCGCCTGCGTCGTCTGATTGTTCCCCTCGATCACCGCGGGCGCGAGGTGGTTGAGGCGCTTCCAGTTGGCAGGCAGCCACTGACAGAAGCCGATCGCGCGCGCCTCGGATCGGCGTGTGCCGCTCAAGCCGGACTCGATCACCGCTTGCGCGAGACCCAGTTCAGCCGGGACGCCGAAGCGCTCATAGATCGCGCCCCACTCCTCCAGGAAGCTTCCGTATCGCTTCGCATTCGGCAGCAGGAAGTCGCCGCGGGTCGGGTTATGGAGCACCGACCCGACCACGGGTTCAAGCAACTCGGCGATCCGCGTGCGGCGGTCGTCGAGAGTCGCTGGCAACGGCTGGTCGGTCGGGATGACGGCCGCCAGGGCCGGATCGGTCCAGACGGCCGGATCGCTCCAGTCGCCCCTGGTCGGAAACACGGCGAGCAGGCGGCCATCGTTTGACTCGCCGAACACGATCGACCCGTCGGGAATCGTGAAGATCTGCTGCCAGAACTGATAGCCGGGCCGGTAGTTTTGAAGCGCAGCGATGTCCGCCTCCAGACGCGATTCTGAAGGCGGAACGCCCAAGGCCACAGGCCCAGGCCCGCTGAAGCCCTGACCGTGGGTTGACTGCCCGGCAGCAAACATCACCGCCGCGCAAACGACACCCGCGAATGCACGAAGCGCCGTCCGTTTCATGTGAGAGACAGTGTACGCCAAGGGATCAAGGGGTGTATCCTTCCGCGCCATGAAGCTCGCGTCCATCGTTGCCACTTCCGCATTGCTTATCGGCACGGCGCTCCTCGTAAACACGCTCCGAGCCGAGGATGCCGCCGACACGCGGCTGCGGATGATCGACCTCGGAAAACAGCACACGACCGCAGAATCGCTCTACGCGGCGCTGAAGGACCAGGCCCACGGCGGCCGCCGGCTGACGCCGTCGACCGCGCCCGACTGGTCCGGCGTCTACACCCGTGCCCGGGGCGGCATCACCTTCGATCCCGACCAGCCGCAAGGCGGCCCCCCGACGGCGAAGCTGACGCCGGAATTTCAGACCAGGCTGACCAAGCGCATCGAGGACGCAGACAAGGGCATCGAATGGGATCCGATTTCCACCTGCTCGCCGCCCGGTCACCCGCGCTGGCTCACCGAGCCCTTTCTCCGCGACTTCGTCGTCACGCCGGACCAGACGTATCTGATCAACGAGATGATGAACGATATCCGCCGCATCTACACGGACGGTCGCGATCACGTGAACAAGGAGGATCGCTATCCGCTGTACAACGGCGACTCCGTGGGTTTCTGGGACGGGGACAAGCTGGTGATTCATACGAACCAGCTGCATTCCGGCATCTATCAGCGACGCAATCCCGATTACACCGACCAGGTCGAGACCGTGGAGATCTGGCACAAGACCAGTCCCAGGCTGATCGAAGTTGATGTGTGGGTGTACGATCCGCCCGCGCTCGTGGAACCGTGGTACACGAAGCAGTCGTACGCGAAGCTCGACGATCAGGGCAAGTCGCTCCGCATCCGCTACTGGCACTGCGGCGAAAACCAGAACAACGCCGTTGTCGAGACCGAAGGCGGCGGCACGCAGTTCAAGGACTTTACGTTTGATGGACCGGGATCGGGGAGCCAGGGACCGGGGACCGGAGGCAAACAGTGAGTGCAGTCATGACCAGAATTCTTCGCGACCGTCGATCTCCTCGTGGCCTTCGTGCTGTCACAGCCACCGCGCTGCTCCTGCTCGCGACCGGCAGCGCGTCAGCGCACCATTCCGCGACGATGTTCGAGCAGACGAAACAGATCACGGTCGAGGGTGTCGTGAAGGAGTTTCAGTACACGAACCCGCACTCGTGGCTGCTAGTGGACGTGAAGGACAAGAACGGCAAGGTCACAACGTGGGGCTTCGAAGCTGAAGGGCCCAGCACGCTGCAGCGCGCCGGGATCCGCCCGAGCGTGTTTCCAGCGGGGACCAAAGTCACGATGACCGGCCGGCCTATGAAAGATGGAACGCCCGCGGCGATCTGGGTGCTCGCCGTCCGCGACGACGGCAAGAAGTTCGACCCGCGCGCGGGATTCGCGGTGAAGTAGGGGCTAGAACGGGCGCGAAGGCTGCAAAAGGTGCGCTCACGCGTCCGCGGCGAAACAGCGGCCTCGGGTTCGGAGTTCCTGTGCGGCGACACGAATCAGCAACGAGCGCGCGTTGAGTGAAGCGACCAGCAGCGGTGCACTCGCCCGGCGTGAGCGCGCTGCGTCAGTCGGCTTTTCCTCGTAGTCGTACCCCTCGGCGGCACACAGCCATCGATGCGCCGCGAGCAGCATGAGGAGCTCGCGAAACGGACTGGTTGGATTCTTCGTTAGATACTGTTCGGCGAACTGAGCTTCGCGCTCGGGGCAGTCGTGGTAGCCCTCCCACTCGTAACAGGGCCGAAGGTCGTCCACGTACTTCTGCGCGAGCCGTTCGACGCCGGCTGTGCTCGTTGAAGCCACCAACCGTCGCTCATAGTTTTCGCGCGCTGCGTAGACCATTCCCATCAGACCAGGCCGCTTTGCGTCCGCGGGTCGTGGCCGTGGCCGGTAGGCCTGCGCGCGTCTGGCGTGTTGCTGGAGTAACGAGCGCACATCGGGCGGATACCCCATCGCGTCGGTGAGCAGAAACGCGTGGAACACAACAGCGTCGAGCAGTTGATGACGGGACGCGGTCACCTGCGCGTGCGGGGACACTGCAACCAGCGTCACAATCGCAAACGCGATCGCCGGCCGTTTCATTGTTGTATGTGACACCGGGCGTTGAAATTCGGCCGCAGCCTCCGCGACACTCAGGACATCCTGCCCGCCGGCCTGAGTGTTTTTAGTTATGCATCAGACGACAGGTCAGCGTCGTCGCCGATACGGAACGATCCGGCGTCTGCGGAATCGAGCAGCGCACGCGCCTGATCCACGTCGGCTTCCTCGACAAGGATTTCGACGGCGCCGAGTCCGTCGACGGTGAGGCCGTGCGTCTTGCGCAACGCCTCGCCGCGCTCGAATGTGGAAATACCCGCGGCTTCGAGAAACCCGCGAACCTGCTGGGCTTGAAGCTCTCCGCTCGCGACGAAGACGCGGTGCAAAGGTGCATCCATAACAAACCTCGTGTTCGACGTTACCGGCAGGTCGGTGGCACCTTCATGAAGTCGAGCCACCGCCGCAGAAACTCGAATGCCGCGGGATCACAGTGTCGGCCGTCAATGACCGCTGGACCGAACGCGGCACCACCGATCGCGTACTGATAACCGACGGCGACGCCGCCGAACGCCGCAGCACCGACGGCGACGCCTCCCAGCGAAAGGCCAACGCCCGCGGCCACACCCCCCAACGCAAGGAGAAGACCCAGCGAGACGCCGCCAGCCGTGATGAGACCGAACGAGAGACCGCCGAGTGCGAACACTCCAACCGCGATATTGCCGATCGCGATGACACCCTTCGCAACCCTCGGGCGCATTGTCGCCGGATCGATTCCCGCACAGATATGCAGCAGCGGCCACGAGCCGACAGTCACGGCCGAGCGGTACTCGAAACCCATGACGATGCGGTTCTCGCTGCATGTTCGGCAGACGAGCCGTGGCGCCTCGCGGCCGATGCATTCGCGGCATACGGCCTTCTGACACGATGCGCACAGGCCGACCGCGGGCACACGGTCGTGGACATAGCAGTTCATGACAAGGGCGCTACTGGCCAAGCACTCTCGCGCAGACGAGCTCCGACATCTTCTGCGCCAGTGGATCATCCAGACGCGTATCGCAACGCAGGAAAGACCGAATTTCCTGCGAGCGGCGCATCGTCTCTTCGACGCCTAAAGGGCTATCGCCGGATGGCAGCGCGGGATCCACGCGGAGCGTACCGACGATCTGCGGACCCTTTGCCTCGTCCACGCCGTCCACCAGAATCACGTTCTGTTCGCGAAGCTCGACCTGCTTCCCCTGAATGGTGGCAAGTTGCGTCTGTGAATCGAACTCGACCTGGAGCTGCACTTCTCCGCGCCGAATCGTGGAGTGATAACGACGACCGTCTCCCCCTCCTGATGCGCCGTTACCTGAGCCGCGCGCGAACCATCCTGGACTTCCACGCCACAACACCAGCATTTGGAGTACGCGGGTACCGTCACTCCCGACACGGGCAACCCACGTAGCCATCGCCACGGGAGACACAACCTGGTCACCTCCCTGGGTTGAAACGCTCCCGGGCGGACGACGAACCGGACGCGGTGGTGGACCCTGGGCCGCCAGCGTGGAGCTGAGTCCCACCGCGCAGAGCAGCACCATGAGCGATACGGACGGCATGTCCAGCACGATAGCACCGCGTTTCATCGCGGCCAGGATTCTATTGCTTTCCGCTGCATCGAATCAGGCCCGAACTGCAGCAACTCGACGTTGACGCCGTCAGGCACCTCGACTTCAGCCACGGTTGCCTTCGTCCGTCCGACTCGCGGCTGCGCGACCGGGACGTTTGCCTTCCTCAGCCGTGCAGACATGGCGTTCATGTCATCGACCTCGAAGCCGACATGAACGAAGCCTGGTGGCCGCTGCGGCGTCGATTCCAGCAGCTCGACGAACGTCTCCCGGTTGACCTGAAGATACACGGCACGCGGCTGACCAGGCGCATTCGGGATGGCGAACGCCAGACGGTAACCCATCTTCTTCGTGTAGAAGTCGATCGCCTGATCCATGTCCGCGACGCTGATGCCCACGTGATTGAGCCTGATCGATGGCCGCTCGGGCGGAGGCAGGCGGGTGACCTCGTAAACAGCGATCGCGCCGGCAACGGCTGCAACGAAAGCCGCGATGACCTTCCAGTACATGACGTCCTCCACGTCCGACTGACGCCGGACACTACGAAGGCCAGAGCTGACGCGACGCGAGCGCGGCGCCTTCGACCAGCACCTGCAACTTGGCCCACGCGAGCGACGGATGGATACGGCCACCAAGTCCGCAGTCAGTGCCGGCGATCACGTTCTCACGTCCAACAAGCTGCGCGTACTGCATGATTCGATCGGTGACGAGCTCGGGGTGCTCAACGACATTCGTCGCGTGCGAGACGACGCCCGGGATCAGCAGCTTTCCGTCCGGCAATTTCACGTCGCGCCATACCTTCCACTCGTGCTCGTGACGGACGTTGCCCGCCTCCAGCGAATACGCGCCCGCATGAATCATCAGCAGCAGATCAACGATGTCGCGGAGCGGGATGTCGGTGAGATGCGGGCCGTGCCAGCTGCCCCAGCACATGTGATAGCGGACGCGCTCCTCGGGGATCCCCTCGAGCGCGTGGTTCAGCGCGTCGATGCAGAGCCGCGCGTATGCACGGTATTCCTCGAGCGTGACGGATGGATCCATCGCGTCCCAGTTCTCCGCCATACCGGGGTCGTCGATCTGGAGGATGAAGCCGGCGTCGGTGATCGCGCGGTACTCGACGCGCAGTGCGTCAGCGATGGCGAAGAGAAATTCCTCCTGCGTTTTGTAGTAGCGGTTCTGATCGCGGCCGAAAGTACCGGGCGCGGGTGAGGTCATGAAGGCGTCGCTGGAGGTCCGGCTGAAGCCGGACACGACGTCGGTTGTGAGTGCGGCCCGCAGGTTGTCGATGTCGGCCTGCATCGCATCGTGACCGCGGTAGGAGACCTTCCCGACGATCGGACGCCCCATCGGCCGGGGGCCACCGGCAAACATCTCGCGATCGACTTCAGCATAGACGTCAGGAAATGCGTGGCGATCGCGGCGGTTCTTGTGACTTCCCGGTTTGAGCGCATCGTCGGGCGTGGCACCCCTGAAGGGGTCCCCTACGTCGACGCCGCCGGTGTCTTCGAATCCGGTGAACCGCTCGATCACATAGCTGATCCAGGCGCCGTAATCGAGACGCGCACGCATCGCCTTCCCGTACTCGCCGTCGTTGATGACATCGATACCGATTTGAGTCTGACGCGCGACGACTTCCTGAACAGCGCTCCGCAACCGGAGCCGGTGAGCGTGGGTCAGCTCAGGATCGGAAGGGAGCTGGGCGTTGAGCGTGAGGAGATCGTCTGGCCTGGGAAGTGCGCCTGCGTGTGTCGTGAGGATCCGCGATTCGCTGCGGCGCAACCCTGTCTACCGGACGATTCAAACGCGGCGGATCTTGAATGTTCCGCTTTGATTTCCACGCTTCCACGTGCCTGTCAGCTGGCGGTTCCCAGCCACCGGGTTCTTGAGGGTCCCCTCGAACGTCATCCCATCCACTTCGAAGCGCGCCCTGAACACCGGCGGAGTACCGCTCGTCGACTGCTGACCCTGCGGCGCCGGCTTGCCCGGGGTGATATCCATCACCACCGACGTGAGCGGCTTCGAGTTCGGGCCGGGATTGATCATGCCGGTGAGGCTCTTCCCGTCCCACTTCATGATCACCGTGATATCGGTGGTCTGCTGTCCAGTGGTGTAGTCGCCGTACCACGTGCCCGCGAGCGGATGTCCCTCCTGCGCCGTGGCCCCTCCCGCGATCAAAACTGCGGCCGCAGCAACGACGAGGCACAGACGCGCGGGCAGATATGAGATTCGCATGATGTCTCGTGACCTTCGCTCTCTTCGCGACCCTGGTGCTTACGGAACGAAGAAGCGCGTGTTGTCCACTTCTTCCTGGCTTCCGACCATCAGCGTGGGTCCCTGGTTGGCCTGCTGGCAGATGTACTCGAAGAGTTCTTCACCCGGTCTCCAGCGCAGCGTGAAATCGGTCGTCGTCCACGTCGCCGTGTAGGCACCGGGATCGTCGATCGTCGCCGTGTAGTGCAGCGTATTCATGTCGCTACGCGTGAAGCGTTCGGTGAACTTCAACTGTGCGGTGTGCGGCGTGCCACGCGTGTCCATCCAGAACTTCTCGTTCAACCCGCGTGTTTCGACCACGAGCGTGTCGCCCTCCCAGTGGCCGATGGAATAGCCGTAGTTGGTCGGCGGGATGTTCTCCGGGAACGCGCGGCCATCCAGATAGATGATTCGATAGGAGTTGGGCCCGCCGTTGTCCATGATGTACATGCGCTGCAGGTCCGGAGCCTCGACGAACTCTGTCCCGTACGGCGTCGAGAATTGTCGCGACACGCCGGACGCCTTGCACCGCGTGTGCGGCTCGAACTGATCGATCTGGCGGACCTCGTACACCGCGCGCGCCCACGGCTGGAACGGAATCTTGTCGAGCTGACCCTGCGGAAGCGTCGTCACACCCGCGCCCCAGCCGCCAACCGGCTGCCCCGGCACCGAGCCGAGAATCGGCTTGCCGTCAGCCCGTCGCGGCGTCGGCGGCGCCGGCGCAGCGGCGCCGCGCCCCTGGCCACGTCCCTGGCCACCGGCGCGTCCCTGTCCGCCTCCCGCTCGACCACGACCTGCGGCCGCGCCCTGTCCCGGTGGCGCGCCGTCATCGTCCTGTGCAAACGCCCCGGTTACTGCCACCATCAAGGCGAGCGCGACACACGCACACAGCGCCACCGCACGATTCGTCGATTGCGTTTTCATCGCAGAGGCTCCAACGGAGACCGATTGGTCCGGCTGAAGCCGGACACTACGATTGGTTTCACGGCCGGTTGTCCATGCAGAGGAAGTATGGCGTCTCCTCGCCGGGCACCCAGTTCAAGTTCCACGTACTCTTCCACTGGCGCGTATACGCGCCAGGATCGTCAATCGTCACCTCGTACCGCATCGTCCCCATATCGGTGCGTGTGAACCGTTCGACGAGGTGCAGCAGATCGGTATGCGGGAGCCCGCCGTTGTCGAACCAGAACTCGTCGTTGAACGAGCGCGTGTCGACGACGAACGTGTCGCCGTCCCAGCGGCCGACGGCCTGACCGTAGAACAGCGGATTGTCGTCGTTGCCGCCAATCTGCCCGAGCTGTTTGCGGCCGTCGGTGTAGATGATGCGCCGGTTGCGGTTACCGCTGGCCATCAGGACGAAGACGCGTTTGAAGTCCGGCTGCTCGACGAACTGGAATCCGTATGGCTGCTGAAACTGACGCGGCCCACCGGGAGGCTTGCACCCCAACAACATCGGATCGTGCTGCAGGTAGGCTCGCTGTCGCTCCCGATACAGACTGAGCGCCCACGGCTGCATCGGCGCCACCTTCGGCGCGTCCGCAATGTTGTTCAGCAGGCCATAGCGATCCATGGTGACGTTGACGCCGTCTTCGACAAGACCGCCGCGCGTCGGATATCCCCAGTACCCCGTCTGACCTGGCGGCGGACCAAGTCGGGGCTGGCCCGACGGCCACCGTGGTGCGGGTCCTGTGGCCGTCGCGCGCGGCTTCGGCGTGCCGTTTGTGCCGACGTAGACAGGTTTGTTCGTGGAGGTCATCACCACGGACTTACCCCAGATCTGTTTGCTGCCGTCACGTGCGACGTTTCCTTCGACACGAATCGCCTCGCCAACCGGCAACGACGCCTGGCTCCAGCCATTCGCCGTGAGCTCGAGCGGACCGTCCACTTCGACGGCCCACAGCGTCGGCAGCGGCTGGCTGTCTCGACTTGATGACGGGACCTTCATCAGGATGTGCACGTAGGGATTGGCCCAATCGATCTGCGTCACCGTTCCTGTCAACGTCAGCGACTTCGTCAGATCGAACTTGGCGGCAGGTGTGTGCTGGGCGTGCAGAGACGCGGCGCCGATCCCGAGCATCAGGCCGGCGCCAGCGACAGCGATCCATCTCCTCATGCTGAACATCATTTCTTCGCCGTCGCCTTAGAGTAATCCACGAACTGCTGTTCCTTGCACTTGTCCTCGGTGTACTCGGCATCCGCAGGCAGCACCGGTACTTCGTTCGTCGAAGACGCCTTACCCACGAGGTAGTCCGGATCCTCGAGCTCCCACGTCCGCGACAGCTGCCAGGTCTTCGGATCGAGCGTGAACTTTTCGATAACGTGCAGCTTCTCTCCGTGCTTGATCGGGAAGCTCAGATAGCCCGGCAGGAAGCCGACCGTGTCCACCACCAGTGTGTCGCCGTCCCAACGGCCA
The DNA here is from genome assembly GCA_035647075.1 of Vicinamibacterales bacterium. Classification (GTDB taxonomy): domain Bacteria; phylum Acidobacteriota; class Vicinamibacteria; order Vicinamibacterales; family UBA2999; genus Gp6-AA40. The sequence goes on from DASROF010000249.1 coordinate 34,789, forward strand.
ATCGAGTGTCCGGCGCGGGTCAGCTTCACGTTCAGCGGATGCTGCTTCATATTCATGAAGACCGTACGCTTCAGATTGAGCTGACCGTACTGGATGACGATGTTGTCCTTGTTCTGCGTGATGCGATTGACTGGACCATCGAACGTCCAGTCGAAGAGGATGCTGGTCGTCTCGCACTTGAAGCGGGGGTTGTCGGCCTGATTGTTCGTCGCGGCAGCTTCCTTCTCGCCGCGTTCGGTGACCGTCGTGCCGCTATAGGCGCGCGGCCCGCCCGCGCCGCGGCCGCGACCGGCCCCGGGTGCGCCACCACCTCGAGGCGCAGCACCCGGCGCTCCGCCGCCACCGGCGCGCGCCTGGCGCCCGGCTGCGGCCGCAGCCGGATCCTGAGGAATCCTGCTGAGCGGCACGAGGCCGCCACCAACGCCGCGCGGATCCGCCATGACAACCTGCTCGGGTGCCCAGTCGCCCGTAATGTTCGGCTCACCGCTCGGCCGGCGCGCGGGACGCTCGACCTTCACTTCCTTGACCGCGCCGCGAACCTCTTTGACGCCGGTGCCCGCCTTCACATACTGGCCGTAACGATCCATCCGCGTGCCGTTGGCGAACATGATGGTCTGGAGGTAACAGGACGCGATGTCCGCGCGATCGGGAGACGCGGTGATGTCCATCTTCTCGCCGATCTTGAACAGCTCGGGTGACCAGCCGGAGCGACGGAGCACGTGCGCTGAGCGCATCTCGCAGCGATGCTTCTGCACCTTGCCGTCCGGTTCCGTGGTCTCGAAATAGAGCCAGCCGTGCGGGTTCAGGAACTCAAGCTTCGTCAGCTTGGCGTTCGGGAACGACACGGTCTTGCTCAGGTCGAACGTGCCGGAACCGTGATGGGCGAATGCGGGCGTCGCGATGGCGACGGCTGCGGCAAACAACAAGGTCGCGCGCATGTCTTTTCTCCTGGTGCTCAGCACCCTGACGGGGTCATACGATACCTTACGAGCGCCGCCCTATCGATCTTTACGGCTCGCCCACTTTTCGTTGTCGCACTGATGTTCCAGCAGCTCGGTATCCGGCAGCAGGTTGAACCGGATGGTAGTCGACCAGGGCCGGGTGAACGCCTTCGGATCGTCGAACAAAAACTGGATTTCCATATGGCCGAAATCCGTCCGGCGCAGGCGCTCTGTCGTGCGCAGCGCCTCAGTGTGCGGCGTGCCGCTGGCATCAAGCCAGGACCGGTCGTTGAAGCCCGCCGTCTCAATCACGAAGGTATCCCCGTCCCATCGCCCGATCGAGTAGCCGAGCCAGGCCGGCTGGGGATCCACCGGCAGCGCGCGTCCGTCCGTGAACACCTGCCGCCAGTTGTTGAATTCCTCGTAGAGGACGATCGTCATGCCCGGGGTCTGCACGATCTTGAACGGCAGCGTCCGCGTGAGCATCGCGTCCGGGATGCCGTGCGGCAGGCAGCGTTCCGTCGGCGCGCCCACCCCCAGCGCCTTCGCGCGCTCGTCATGCAGCTTCTTCGCCCAGGGCTGGAACGGCGCGCCGCCCGGGATGTCCGCGTCGATGTTGTAGACGTATTTGGACCGGACGCGTCCGTCGGTCTCCATCACGCGGTCGCCGACGACCTCCCAGATGCCCGAGAGGTCCGGTTTGCCGTTGGCGCGGGGCGCGGGCGCGGCAAGATTCGGCTTGCCGTTCGACAACCGCGGGATCCCCGGCGTCTTGTGATCGAGCCACTGCGCCCCAATCGCCACGGACGCAAGGAGCATCACGACGACGTACGCCACCACGGGCCGCATGTGGCAGAGTCTAAGCCACGAAGGTGTAAAATTCGCGACTCATTACCCGGAGGCTTTGATGGCGGGAAGAACAGGGAAAATCGCGCGTCTCGCGCTCGCCTGGGCGGCGGTCGCCTGGGTCGGTGCGTCGAGCGTGGACGCGCAGTGGCCGTCGTATCCATGGAAGAACGTGCCGCGCACGAAGGACGGCAAGATCGACATGAACGCCCCGCCACCGAAAGCACCCGACGGTCATCCCGACCTGTCGGGCCTCTGGATGCCTGGCGCCACCATCCGCGATCAGGTGAGATGGCTCCTCAACTTCGCCGACGGCATGAAACCCGAAGAGATTCCTCTTCAGCCATGGGCGCGTGAGCTCTATAACGAGCGGATCGCCAACAACGGGAAGGACCATCCCGGCGTTCGCTGCTGGCCTTCCGGGATTCCCGAAAAGCTCACCATTCCCGACGGCCTGAAACTCGTTCAGACGCCGGACGTGATGATCTTTCTCCATGAGTCGCGCACGATTTACCGGCAGGTTTTCACCGACGGCCGCAAGCTGCCCACCGCGGAGCAGGCGCAGCCGATGTGGATGGGCTACTCCGTCGGCCACTGGGAGGGCGATACGTTCGTCGCCGAAACCGTACTGCAGAACGGCAGGACCTGGCTCGACATGCGTGGGCTTCCCGGCACAGAAGCCATGAAAGTGACCGAACGGTACACGCGCCCGACGACGGGCCGGATGAACATCAAGGTGACGATCGACGACCCGAAGGCGTATACGAGACCCTGGGACCAGAACATGGTTTGGCGGCTCGAGCCGGACTCGGACCTCATCGAAAGCATCTGCGAAGAAAACAACCGGGACCCGGTGCACATGGTAGGAAAGTAGAGGAGAGACTGATGCCGTATTTGAGTCGTCGTGACTTCGTCGTGCTGTCGTCCCTGGGATTTGTCGGAGCGCTGGGCAACCGACTCGTGTTCGCACAGGCTCCGGCTGGCGCAGCGCAGCCGCCGACCGTGCCGGAGTTCAAGGACGTCCGCCGCAACGTCGGCACCTTCACCGCCCGCGGCGGGACGATCGGCTACCTCGTCACCCCCGACGCCGTCGTCGTCATCGACAGTCAGTTCGCCGATACGGCGCCGATGTTCCTGAACGGGATGAAGCCGAAGACGTCGCGGAAGATCGACCTGCTGATCAACTCACACCACCATCCGGACCACACCGGCGGCAACAAGGTGATGCAGCCGAACGTCGGCAAGATCGTCGCGCACGCGAACGTTCCCGGCCTGCAGAAGAAGCAGGCGGCGCAGGCGAAGACCGAAGACAACCAGGCATACGCCGACACGACGTTCGACAAAGACTGGAAGATCAAGGTCGGCAAGGAGACCGTGTCGGCCCGCTATTACGGTGCGGCGCATACCAGCGGCGACATCGCGATCCTGTTCGAGAACGCCAACGTGGTCCACGTGGGCGACCTGATGTCGTTCCAGCGAAATCCGCGCGCCGATCGGCCGGCGGGCGCATCCGTCCCGAACTGGATTCCGGTGCTCGAGCGGATCGTCAAGGATCACAGCAACGACACGGTCTATATCTGGGGGCACTCGAAGGTCGGCGAGCGCGTCACCGGATCGGGCAAGGACCTGCTCGAGCTGCGCGACTACTTCACGGCGCTCGTGGATTTCGCGAAGAAGCAGATCGCCGCCGGGAAGTCGCAGGAAGAAATCCTCAAGACCGCGGCGATCCCCGGCTGGGAGCGCTACGAAGGCACGCCGACCGCGCTCGAGGCGGCATATCTCGAATTGAGCGGCAAGGGCTAATCCGCACACTGGCAGGGGCCGACCGCACGGTCGGCCCCTGCAGGCCTAACGAATCATCTTCCAGATTTCCGTCGCTTTGTCGTTCTGACCCGTTGCTTCGTAGAGATACGCCAGACTCAGTTGCGACGCGCGACTGTCCGGCGTCGCTCTGAGCACGGTCTCGTGCGTCGCAACGAGGCGCGGCGCTTCGCCAGTCGTCACGGCATACTGCCCGAACTTCCGCCCCACGTACCAGTCCTTGAAGAACGACCAATCGCGCGGGCCCATCGTCGTGTGGCAACCGGCGCACATCTTCGGCTGCTGGAACTGACTGCCGAACTCGACGAACTTCCCGTACCACTTGAGCGCTTCGGCATCGTGGCCCGCACCCTCGTTCGCGCGCGCGAGCGCACGGAACATGTGCCGCGACAAGTGGTCGTCCATCGCCGGCTGGCGCATCGTCGCCAGTTGCGCGAGCGCCGACTCCCCTTCCTGCTTCGCCTCCGAGGTCAGGCCGACCTCCCGCAACAGGCTCGCCAGCTGCGCCTGGATGTAGACCGGCTCCGTGGACACGCGCTCGCCCGTGGCTGCATCGGTAAACGCGGTCCGCAGCTCGGTCACGAAATCGGTCAGCAGCAGGCGACGGGCAAGCGTTCGGACCTGTTCGTCGGTACTGGCCTGCAACGTGCGGCGGACGATCGGTTCCACATAGCGCCCTTCGCTGCGCAGGAGATCGAAGGCTTGCTCACGGACCTGGGGGTTCGACGAGGCCAACGCCCCGATCGCCTTCTCCGCCCGCGACTCTCGATCACGGTCGAGCAACTCGACGCGCCCGACCATGACACGTACGAGCTGCTCCGGCGCCGGAGTAATGCGCATCGGGATGAAGCGGTCGGTCCATGATTGCGGCATCACGAAGAGCACCCGCACGCCGTCGGTCTTGAAGTAGCTGCTCTTCCAGGTATTGACCATCGCGAGCGCTTCCTTCTTGTACAAGCCGCTGGCCACGAGCCGGCTGGCGACGTCTGCCGATACCTGTTCGACGAACTGATCGAGCGGCAGCGCGTGATCCATGGCCGGAACGGCCTGATCGAAACCGCTGTCCGGTTTGAGAGCCGTGGTGTAGGTGTACGCCCCACGCCCGTTCTCCACCCGCAAAACGAAGAGGTGATGAAGCCCGTCACGTTCCGTTGTCGAAGCGGTGATGCGCCCGTCGCTGAAGCGCATCTGGACTGGCAGCGGGGCTTCGCCGAGACCCCGGTAGAAGATGAAGCGCTCCCATTCTTCGGGCGACGTGGATTGTGTCCGATCGGTCGTCACGAACCCTGCGTCAACGTCGCGCGCGTAGTTCCACAGCGCGTCGCTGCTCGTCGCCGGCGGCTCGCCGTGTTTCATGTCGGGCGGCCTGACGAGGACCGACCAGCTGATGCGGCCGTTGCGTGGCTGCGGCGGCGAGCTCACCTGCACGATTCCAGGCGCGACGGTTGTGGCTTGCGGGTACCACTGCGTCCAGAGTCCCGTCGGAAAGTCGACCTCGACCTGCACCTTCGACAGCTGTCGTGGATAGAAGTAGATGACCGGCGTCTCACCCTTCACCCGCGACATCGGCAGATGCAGCTGATCCTTGCTGCGTGCGTGCACGAACGACGGCAGAGCATGCTCCTCGTGGTACATCCCGTCGAGCGAGACGCCATCGGAGCCATTCATGGCGAGGAACGTGCCCCACTCATGCACGATCAGCCCGGTTGAATCACTGGGCGCCGCCCGTCGACTCGCTGTCGCTCGTTCAGGGCTGGGCCAGATGGCGATGGCGGCAAGGGTGAGGGCAGAGGCGATCAGAATGCGCAGCTTCACGGCGTCCTCCAAATCGCCAATTGGACGGTGGATGCCGCTGGATTCTTCCCTGGAGGGTCCGGCTACAGCGCGGCTGAGAATTCCGAGTAGCTGCCGACCATGAGCCGACGGGATGCGACGATCGGTTGCCCGGATACCAGGAGTTCCTCGAGTTTGGCGGCTGGCATCGGCGGCGAAAAGAGGAAGCCTTGTGCGTGGCGGCACCCGAGGCGTTCCAGTTCGAGCGCCTGCACTTCGTCCTCGACGCCTTCGGCGACCACTCCGGTGCCGAGCGTCTGTGCCAGTGCGAGGATGCTCTCGACGATCGCCGGTCGCTCCGGGAGCAGCAGGCTGGCCACGAAGGACCGATCGATCTTCAGAGCGTCCACGGGCAGCTGGTGCAGGTGGCTGAGCGACGAGTGGCCGGTTCCGAAATCATCGAGATAGATCTTCACGCCCAGCTCTCGCAGTTGCTGCAATAGCACGGCGGCCGTGTGCAATGAACCCAAGATCGCTGTTTCGGTAACCTCGAGGCGCAGATGGCCAGGCATCAGACCCGCGTCTCGAACCGCCTCTTCGACGGTGCGGAGGAAACTCTGCTGAACGAGCTGACGTGTGGAGACGTTGACGGTGATGCAGTCGAAGCCGCTGGCCGGGAATCGCCGCTGCCAATCGGCGAACGATCGGCACGCCTCGCGGAGCACCCAGGTCCCGAGCGCATCCATGAGGCCGAGCTCCTCTGCCACCGGAATGAACGTCGCTGGAGATACAGGTGTCCCGTCGCGCGTCCAGCGCACGAGCGCTTCGAAGCCGGCACACTCGCCGGAGCTCAACGACACGATCGGCTGATAGTGCACTTCGAACTCGTTGCACGTCACCGCATGCCGCAAGTCACTCTCGAGACCGAGCCGATCCATCGCCTGTGCATGCATCTGGGCGTCGAACACTTCATGCCGCGACCTGCCCCTGGCCTTGGCGTGGTACATCGCCGTGTCGGCGTCGCGCATGATGTCGTCGGGACTCTCGTAGCGGAAGGCGCTGAAGGCGATGCCGATACTGGTGGACGTGAAGACCTCGCGGCCGCCGATCACGAACGCGGCGCTGAACGCGTCCTGAATTCTGAACGCGATCGCGTTAGCCTGCGCTTCGTCCCGGAGCTCGTTGAGGAAGATCGCGAATTCGTCACCACCGAGTCGTGCGAGGGAGTCTCCCTCGCGGAGGCAGGACTCCAGCCGGCGCGACACCGCGATGAGAAGCTCGTCTCCAACCAGGTGACCCAGGCTGTCGTTGATCGCCTTGAAACGGTCGAGATCGAGGAACAGCACCGCGAAGTGACCGCCCTGGCGCTTCTTCAACGCGCTGAGACGGAACCCGAGTGCCTCCACGAAAATGGTGCGGTTATTCAGGCCCGTCAACGGATCCCGGGATCCGGTGTCGCCCAGCGGGCGCTCGATTTCCGTTCGATCGGTCACGTCGATGAGCGACCCGCCAAGGCGGACCGCCTGTCGGCGGGCGCCGCGCACCACGAGGCCCCGGCAGAGCACGTGCCGGTACGTCCCGTCC
>DASROF010000250.1:0-22154 GCA_035647075.1 Vicinamibacterales bacterium
CGAGCACACCGAGTACTTGAACCCCGGATAGATCTCCTCGGTCACCGCCGCGCCGCCGAGGACGTGGCGGCGCTCGAGCACGAGCACTTTTCGGCCCGCCCGCGCCAGATAGGCCGCATTCACCAGGCCGTTGTGCCCGCCGCCGATCACGATCACGTCGAAGGAGTTGCTCATGGCGAAATCCGAGATCCGAGGTCCGAAAAGCCGGGAGCCGGCAACTGGAAGCCGGCAGCCGGAAACCGGCAGCCGGAAGCGGGCAGCGTGTTACGACAAGCCCGCGGAGCGGGCCTGATTGCCGAGCAGCAGCGCGTGCAGACGTGCGGCGGAGCCTGTCGACGGCATGGAGATGGTGAGTATATTACTCCCGCTGGCTATAAGATTGGGCCATGCCGATCGGAACACCCGTGCACGAGCGGACGCTCGCGCTGTGTGAGAGCCTGAATTACCGCGAGTGGTCGGGCTACTACACCGTCAGCGCCTACGAAAGCCATCACGAGCACGAGTACAACGCGATCCGGAACGCCGCCGCGTTGATCGATATCTCACCGCTGTTCAAGTACGTCGTTGACGGTCCGGATGCAGCGCGTCTTCTCGACCGCGTCATCACCCGTGACGTATCGCGGATGGATGTCGGCCGCGTGTTCTATACCCCGTGGTGCGACGAGGACGGGTTTGTCATCGACGACGGCACCGTGGCCCGCCTGTCAGAGACCACCTTCAGATTGACGTCTGCCGATCCGACGCTTCGATGGCTCGTGCAGAACGGCCGTGGGTTCGACGCGAGCATCGAGGACGTTTCGGAACGGACCGGAGCGCTTGCGTTGCAGGGACCGCGGTCGGCCGATGTCCTGCGTGTGTGCACGACGACCGACATCGATCGGCTGCGCTATTTCCGGATCCTGTCGACCGCCATCCACGGCGTTCCCGTTGAGATCTCGCGCACCGGATACACGGGCGATCTTGGCTACGAAGTGTGGGTGGACTCGGGAGCTGCTATCCACGTGTGGGACGCGATCATGGCGGCCGGACGGGCGATGGATATCAAGCCTGTCGGCATGCTGGCACTCGATGTGGCGCGTGTCGAAGCCGGTCTCGTGCTTGCGGACGTCGATTACGTCAGCAGTCGAAAGGCATTGACCGAGGCACAGAAGTACACGCCGTACGAAATGGGGCTGGGGCGTCTGGTCGACCCGCAGAAGGCAGCGTTCATCGGCAAGGCGCCGCTGCTGGATGAGCGGGCGCGCGGGCCACGCCGGCAGATCGTTGGACTCGACGTGCACTGGTCCGAGGTGGAAACCCTGTATGAACGCTACGGGCTTCCGCCAGTCGCGCCATCGGCCGCCTCGCGGTCGGCGGTCCCCGTGATGAGCGGAGGCCGCCAGGTGGGGCGTGCGACCACGACCGCCTGGTCGCCGACGCTGAAGCGTCTGATCGCGCTGGCGACCATTGATGCGCCGCATTTCAAGACGGGTACGAAAGTGCGGATTGAGATCACCATCGAAGGTATCCGTCACTTTGTTGGCGCCACCGTGGTCGCGACGCCGTTCTTTCACCCGCCGCGAAAGACAGCGACCCCGCCGCATCTGTAGTGTCCGTCTTCAGGCGGACCCTTTGCCTTCAGGCGGACCCGGTTTGCCTTCAGGCGGACCCGGTTTGTGAGTAGAATTCGCGCCATGATTCCTGAACGCTACACGCCCGTGACCTACGCGTTGTTCCGCATCGTGTTCGGATACGTGTTTCTGTTGTACGGGCTGCAGAAGACGGCTGGTTGGTTTGGCGGCACACAGATCCCGCTGACATCGTGGCCACAGGGCCCGGCAGGCGTGGTGGAGACTGTGTGCGGGCTGATGATCTTGCTCGGCCTCTTTACCCGCGTCACGGCGTTTGTCGCGAGCGGCGAAATGGCCGTTGCCTACTTCTATGTGCACGTGATGCAGCTCGGTCAGCCGCCGATGGGGCCTGGTGGCGCCATGGGTCTCCTCGTGCCGCAAATGAACAAGGGAATTGACGCTGCGCTGTTCTGTTTCGCGTTTCTCTACATCGCGACGCGCGGGTCGGGCATCTGGAGCCTCGACGCCGTGATGGGCAAGAAAGGTCGCTGACATGCGCGCTGCTGTTGTCCTGGCGGTTGCGAGTCTGCTCGCCGCCACCGCATCTGCCCAAGTACGGATCGTCCAAACGAACTCGCAGGGCGACAACATTCATCTGATCGATCCGGCGACGCAGAAGATCGTTGGAGAGATCAAGGGGGTACCGATCAACCACGGCGCCGCTGCTGCACCGGACGGCAGCCGCATCTATATCAGCAGCGAAGGCGAGCAGACCCTCCACGTCGTCGACGCGAAAACGCTCCAGACGGTGAAGAAGATTCCGCTGAGTGGCCGGCCGAATAACATCTCGGTCAGCAAGGACGGCCGCCGTGTGTACGTGGCGATCGTGACCGCGCCGGGCGCGGTGGACGTGATCGACACGACCACAATGGAGAAGGTGAAGAGCATCGCGACGAAGGGCGGCATTCACAACGTCTACGTCACGCCGGACGGCCGTCACGTCGTGGCCGGCTCGATTGCCGGCAAGCTCATGACCGTGATCGACCAGAAGACAGACGAGCCGATCTGGACGTTGTTCGACGAGGGCGTGCGGCCGATGGCGTTCGAAACGAACGCCGACGGCTCCACGAAGCGAATCTTCGTGCAGCTCTCCGATTTCCACGGCTTCGCCGTGGTGGACTTCGCACAGCGCAAGGAAGTCGCACGCATCGAGTTGCCCAACGACATTCCCGCAGACAAGGTGGACAAAGGGCCGTTCAACGCGTCGCCGTCGCACGGTATCGGCGTGGCGCCTGACGGCAGGACGCTGTGGGTGACGAGTCGACCGAACGCCCGTGTCTACGTCTATTCGTTACCGGATCTGAAGCTCATGGGCGCCATCGATCTCGGCGGCAGGCCGGACTGGGTGACGTTCACGCCGGACAGCAAGCAGGTCTATATCTCGACCGAGAACACGAACTCGGTGGTTGTCCTCGACGTCCCGGGACGAAAAGAAATCACGAAGATCAAGGTAGGCGCATCGCCGAAGAGAAACATCACAGCGGTGCTGCGGAATTGACGCCAGGTCCGCTCCGCGACGAATTCCGCGCGTCGCGAAACACGGCCCACAGTTACTGCTGTTTCTTCCCGAGGTTTTCCGTCAGGTAATCGGTCAGCACCTCGACGTCCTTTTCACCCACTGGCGCGCCGTAGTCCACCATCGTCAGGACGACGTCCTTCCACTGCTGGCGCACGTAGAAGCCCCGGAACTTCGTGACTTCCCGCAGGCCGTGGCAGGCGGTGCAGGCGCTCATCAGGATTTGCCGGCCAGCTCCGTCAGGTAACTGGTCGGACGAGGTGGCCGCCGCCGTTGTCGTAGCTGTTGTGGCGGGCGCCACTGCCGGCGGAGTTGCGGCCGTCACGGGCGGCGTCTTCTTCTGCGCGCACGCAATTGTGCACACCAACGCCGCAATGCAGAACCAGACCCATGAACCTCTTGAACCCATTGAACCCCTTGAACCTAACATCCTAGACTGATCCGAGCATGAGACACCTGATGGTCGTCGCCGCCGTGATCTCGGCGCTGGCGGTTGCCGCGGCCCAGGATTCGCCGCAGCGGTTCCGGGGCGGCGTCGATCTGATCACCGTGGATGTCTCCGCCGTCGACTCGAAAGGGAAGCCCGTCGAAGACCTGAAGCCGGGGGATTTCCTCGTCAAGGTCGACGGCAAACCGCGGTCCATCGTGTCTGCGGAGTTGATTAAGGTCGAACGCGGCAAGCCCGCGGCGCCGGTTCGTCCGGTTGACACGCTCATTACGACGAACGCCTCGCCGCAGAATGCGCGCCGCATCATCGTCGCGGTTGACCAGACACTCATCACGCCTGGAAGCCTCGCTCCGCTTCAGAAAACGGCGCGGGAGTTCATCGGGCGGCTCGCTCCAGACGATTACGCGGCGTTCGTCGCGTTTCCTGAACCGGGCCCGCGCATTGACTTTACGACCGATAAGGCGCGGGTGCAGAAGACGATGGAGCAGATCGTCGGGCAGCCGTCGAGGATGTTCTCGGGCGACTTCGAGATGTCCGTTACCGACGCGATCGATATCGCCGAGCACGAGATCGAGGACAAAAGCGACCCGCCTCAGCCGATCACCCGCGAAAAGATCTTGAGTGGGCCGACGATGAAACGCGTGCTCGAGCGCGGCTGTCGTCAACAGTTCATCGAAGACCTCTCCGACGGCGAACTGCTGCAGTGCCGCCGCGATGCCGCCAGCGAAGCGCGGACAGTGTCGGGGCAGGCGCGCATCGAGGCGACCATCTCGCTGAAAGCCCTGGAGCGGCTGCTTCGCGATCTCGTCCCCCTCGAGGGGCCGAAGTCGATGGTGTTGTTCTCGGCTGGCCTCATCAACGATAACCCGTTGCTGCTGGACGAGATGGCACAACTTGCAGCGGCCGCTCGCACGAGCATTAACGTGATCGCCGTGGACCAGGATCAGCAACGCATGCTGGGCAACCTCGGTGGCAGTGGCCGCGCGATCATCAACCTGTCGGACCGATCACTGGAGATGCAGGGTCTTGAGATCATTGCCGACCGAACCGGCGGTTCGCTGTACAAGGGAATCGCTGCGGGTAACGGCATCTTCAACCGAATCGAGTCCGAGCTGTCGGCCTGGTACCTCGTGGCAGTCGATCGTCAGCCTGGTGATCCGGAGCGGCAGAAGCTCGAGGTCGAGGTCAAGCGCAAAGGTGTGACCGTACGGTCGAACAAGACGATCGTCGCCACCACGTTCAACACCAAACGTCCGGTCGATGTACTACTCAGCGACATCCTGTCGTCGCCGTTTGCGATGCCTGGTGTCCCGCTCAGGGTGTCAACGTTCGCCCAGCGTGACGCCGACCCTGGCAAGTACCGCGTGCGGCTGGCCGCGCAGGTCGGGGCGCCGGGTGAACCGGCGGGCGAGTTCGGGCTCGGCTACGTGCTGGCGGACGAGAAGGGCAAGGTCCTCACGACGGCCGGCTCGCGGCGAAACCTGTCTCCGGCGGCGACCGGTCCGAATCAGAGCCTTCAGTACGACACGGTCTTCAGCGTCGGCCCCGGCAGTTACCTGCTGCGATTCGGCGTCGTGGACAAGGATGGCCACAGCGGCACTGTTGTTCATCGTCTCGAGTTGCCGAAGTTCGAGAAGGTTGACGTCCCGACCAGCGACTTGATCGTCGGCAACCTGCCTGCCGAAGGAGAGACGCTGACACCGCGCGTCGACCCGCAGGTCACGACCAGTGAGCTGGCGGGGTATCTCGAGCTGTATCTGCCTGAGGACGCACGTGACGTCTCTGTCTCGCTCGAAATCGCGGAGGGCGAGTCATCGCCGGCGCTGGCCGCCAGCGCAATGACGATACGGCCCGGCGAGACAGCCGCATCGCGGGTGGCGACAGGCTTTGTTGGAATCGCGATGACCCCGGGCCGCTACCTCGCGCGTGCCGTCGTCAGCCGCAACGGCGTGGCGTTGAAGACACTCTCGCGGCCGATCACGATCGTTCGCGATCCCACGGTGGTGACGCGAGCGACGACGCGTCCGAAAGGCGTACCGATCACGCCGGAGCTGCAGTACCGCACGGGCGTGTACATCGCCGGAGTGGTCAACGGTCTTGCGAACGTCGTTGCGCAGGAAGATTTCGAGCTGAGCAAGCCCAATCGGCGCGTGACGTCGGATCTGCTGCTGGTGCGCTATCCAGGCTCCGTGCGCGATCTGATCTCGTATCGGGACGCCGCTCAATTGAACGGCACGGCGATCGCCGGCCGCGACGAACGTCTGCTCGATCTCTTCGTGAAGCCGACGGAAGGGCGGCGTGAGCGGGCCCGCCGCATCATGCTCAGCGCTGATGCCTACGTGCCCTCTGTCTTCAATCCGATTTTCGTGGTCGGATTCCTGCAGTCTGACTTCCAGTCCCGCTTCGAGCTGACCGTCAACGACGCCGGCGCCGACTGGCCGCGTGAAGTGAAGGCGGTGTCGTTCGTGGAGATTGGTCGGCCGACGCTGCTGCGCACCGGCGCGTTTGGCGACTTTGACGCGCCCACGCGCGGCACGGCGTGGATTGAAGAGGGCACCGGCCGGATTCTGCAGACCGAGCTTCAGGTGGGCCGCGGCAAATCGATGCCGACGATGGTGACCACATTCAAGCTGGACGAGCGCCTGCAGGTGATGGTGCCCGTGGAGATGAAGACGGAAAACCCGGATGGTCACGCTGTTTACAGCAATTTCCGACGTTTCGAGGTGGCCACCGACTCGATAGTGCAGCCGCCGTCACCGGCAAAATAATTGTTCGCCAGAGGCAATCTGGTCCGCCTGAAGGCGGACACTACAGTCAGTCACATCATGCGACCGCTCGTCGTCTGCATGCTGCTCACCGCGCTGGTGCGCGTCGGTCACGCTGGGCAGGACGCGCAGCGGCCTGCCGACGTGTTTCGCGGACGCGTCGATCTGATCACAATCGATGTGTCGGCGCTCGACTCGAAAGGCAAGCCGGTCGAAGACCTGCGTGATCGCGACTTCTCCGTCAAGATCGACGGCAAGCTGCGGCCCGTGGTCTCCGCGGAGCTGATCAGAGTGGACCGTGCCCGGACGCCCCCGCCAGTCCGGCCAGCCGAGGTCCTCATCACGACGAACGCGACGACTCCCGGCGCGCGACGTATCGTCCTCGCGGTCGATCAGACGCTGATTACCCCCGGAGCGATCACGCCGCTCTTGCGGACTGCAGCGCAGTTTGTTGACCGGCTGGTGTCTACCGACTTTGCAGCGTTCATCGCGTTTCCGGAGCCAGGTCCACGGGTGGACTTTACGAGCGATCGTGCGAAGGTCCACAAGGCGATGGAGGGAATCGTCGGCCAGCCGGCGAAGCGCGGCTACCGGGAGTTCAACATCGCTCTCTGGGAAGGGTTTGCACTGATGGGCGGCGAGCGGCCCCAGGCCTCTTCAAACGATGTGAGAGGGTCCACTCCCGAGGAAATGATTCAGTCTCTTCTGGTGCCGTCCACGATGCGTCGCATCCTCGAGCGTGGATGCGAAGGGCGGACCTTCGACGAGTTGACGGTGATAACCCCGACCGCCGATGTCGGTGAAATGATCGAGAGGCTCAAGCGATGCCGGTCGGCGATTTTTGTGGAGTCGATGAATATCGTCGCTGACGCGCGGCAAGAGGCACAACTGTCTTTACGCGCCCTCGAAGCCCTGTTGAAGGAACTTGCGCTGATCGAGGGGCCCAAGACGATGGTCGTGATGTCTGCCGGGCTCGTGAACGACGATCCGTCAATCCTGGACGAGGTACAGAAACTCGCCGCGGCCGCCCGGACGACCATCAGCGTGATCGCCGTCGATCACGAGCGCGAACAGGAGATCAGAAGCTTCGGCGCGAGCCAGCCGGGCGGCACACTGATCGATCGGTCGTATGAAATGCAGGGCCTCGAAGTCATCGCCGATACCACCGGCGGTTCGCTGTATCGCAGCGTCGGCGGCACGGCCGAGGGCGTGTTCCAGCGCATCGAGTCGGAACTGTCGGCGTGGTACCTGCTCGCCGTCGAGCGTCAGCCCGGCGATCCCGATCGGCAGCGTGTCAACGTCGAGGTCAAGCGCAAGGGCGTGATCGTCCGATCGAGCAAGACGTTCGTTGCGGCCGCGGCCGTCAATGCGAGGCGTCCGATGGAGGAGGTGCTGCGCGACGCGCTGTCCTCATCCTTGGCGGTCCCAGGAATCTCCCTGCGGGTTACCACGTTCGTCCAACGCGATGCGGCGCCCGGCAAGTACCGTCTGCGTCTGGCGGCGCAGGTCGGGCAGCCTGGCGAGAAGCCTGGTGAATTTGCCGTCGGCTATGCGCTGATGGGCGAGAACGGCCGGCCGGTCACGACAGCGGGTTCACGCCGAACGCTCAACCCGCCGCCTGGCGGCGGCGCCAACCAGCCGCTGCACTACGAGAGCGTGATCAGTGTCGAGCCGGGCGTGTACTCGCTTCGCGTCGGGGTTGTCGATCGAGACGGCCGGCGAGGCACCGTGGTCCATCGTGTCGATCTTCCGCCATTGGTGGGAGACGAATTAGGCACGAGCGACCTGATTGTCGGGCGCGTTCCCGGCCAAGGGGAGACGTTGGCCCCAAGCGTCGAGCCGTCGATTACCACTGGCGAGCTTGCCGGTTACCTCGAACTGTATCTGATCGATCCGGAGCACGATCGCGTCAGCGTCACGCTAGAGATCGCTGAAGGCGAGTCGTCACCGGCGTTAGCCGCGGAGCCGTTGGCGCTCCACCCTGGCGGACAGCCGTCGTGG
This sequence comes from Vicinamibacterales bacterium, assembly GCA_035647075.1. Taxonomy (GTDB): domain Bacteria; phylum Acidobacteriota; class Vicinamibacteria; order Vicinamibacterales; family UBA2999; genus Gp6-AA40. The sequence continues at coordinate 8,341 of DASROF010000250.1, forward strand.
CGCGTTGCCAGCGGATACGTGGACGTCGCCGTGACGCCAGGCCGGTACATCGCCCGCGCGGTCGTGCGTCGCGACGGCGTGGTCGTTCGAACCTTGTCGCGCGCGGTGACGATCGTGCGCGATCCCTCCGTGGCGACGAAGGCTCCGCCGCGCCAGCGCGGGCTCCCGATGGTCGCCGAATTCCGGCAGCGGACCGCGGCCTATGTCGCGGGGATGGTGAATGGGCTGGCGAATCTGGTTGGCCAGGAGGAATTCACGCTCAGTAAGCCTGACCGGCGCGTGCGTGCGGAGCTGCTGCTGGTGCGCTATCCGGGAAGCCAGCGCGACCTGATTCCGTATCGGGATGTGTCACACGTGAACGACTCCGTTGTTCCAGGACGCGATGAGCGCCTCCTTGATCTGTTCGTCAAGCCGACGGAGAGATTGCGTGACCGCGCGCGTCAAATCATGCAGGGCGCCGACGCCTATGTGCCGTCGGTTTTCAACCCGATGTTCGCCCTCAGCTTCCTGCAGTCCGATTTCCAGTGGCGTTTCGAACTGACGGTGTCGGACGCCGGGTCGGACTGGCCGCGTGAAGTCAAGGCGGTGTCGTTCGTGGAGATCGGTCGGCCGACTCTGCTGCGCACCGGCGCGTTTGGCGACTTGGACGCGCCAACGCGTGGCACGGCGTGGATCGAAGAAGGCACCGGCCGAATTCTGCAGACGGAACTCCAGGTGGGCCGAGGCAGGTCGATGCCGACGATGGTGACGAAGTTCAGGCTCGATGATCGACTGCAGGTGACGGTGCCTGTCGAGATGCGGACGGAGCATCCCGACGGCGTCGCGGTCTATACGAACTTCCGCCGCTTTGGCGTCCAGACCGATACACAGATTCCGACACCTCCCAACCCGCAGTGACTTAGAGCCGCGCTCGAATGTCCCACAAGTCCGGAAACAGATTTGCGCCGACGGTGTTCCGCAGATACTCCGCGCCTGTTGAGCCCCCCGTCCCTGATTTCGTGCCGATCGTCCGTTCGACCATCTTGACGTGACGGTAGCGCCACTCCTGCATCCCTTCATCCAGGTCGACGAGCCGCTCGCACAATTCGGCGTTCTTCGTGTCGCGCCGGTACAGCTCTATGAGCACGGCCTGGATCTCCGCTGACGGTTCAGCGCGCGTCGTCACGTCGCGCGCCAGGTGGGAGGCGGGAATCGCGTAGCCCTCACGGGCGAGGTAATTGAGAAAGGCATCCCAGAGTGTCGGCTCCGTATACCGGCGCGTCAGTGCCACGTGCGCGCGCGAGCCCTCGGGAAACCTGCGGATCGCCTTGTCGCTCTTGGCGCCGAGGACGAACTCGATCTGGCGGAACTGATCCGACTGGAATCCGCTTGCCGCTTCGAGCCGCGCCCGGAACGACATGAACTCGAGCGGCGTCATCGTCTCGAGGATGTCGAGCTGCGCGACAAGGACCTTCAGGATGGTGAGGATGCGCTTCAGCGTGTGCTGCGCGCGGTGGGTATCGTCGTCGGTAAGCAGCTGCCGCACGCGATCGAGCTCATGCAGCAGTTCCTTGAACCACAACTCGTAGACCTGGTGGATGACGATGAACAGGAGCTCGTCGTGTTCAGGGCCGATCGAGCGTGGCTGCTGGAGCGCAAGCAGATCGTCGACGCGAAGATAACCGCCGTAGGTGACCGCGCGATCGGTCGTTCCATCATCCATCGGTGTCCACCTCCAGCCCCACGGCACGCATCAGCGCCAGTGCATTGCTACGTTCGACGCGGCCGGCCTTGAGCCGGTAATCGAAACGCATCTCGCCATCGTCGAACCATTCTTCGAAGTGCACGTTCGCCGCGTACGCGCCGACGTTGTCGGCGATTGCCGTCAGCGCCAGATCATGGGTCGTGATCAGGCCGATCGCGCCACGATCGATGAGGCTGCGCAGCACGCCGGACGCGCCCACGAGCCTGTCGTGCGAGTTGGTGCCGTGAAACAGCTCGTCCAGCAGGAACAACAGCGGCCGCGGTCCGCGGGCGATGTCGGCGAGTTCGCGAATCCGCGTGATTTCCGCGTAGAAGCGCGATCGACCTTCCTGCAACGAATCCTGGATCCGGAGCGTGGCCCCGATTGCCAGCGGCGACAGGCGAAGCGACTGTGCGCGAACCGGAGCGCCGGCGAACGCCAGCACGGCGTTGGTCCCGATCGTTCGCAACAGTGTGCTCTTGCCGGACATGTTCGAGCCGCTGACGACAAGCAGCCGCGTGTTGCCGTCAAGTGTCACATCGTTTCGCACCATGCGCGCCGCCGGCAGCAGCGGATGGCCGAGTGCGACGCCCTCGAAGTACGCCGAGCGGTCGGCAGTCGAGGCGATCTCCGGAAAGGGATCGTCCGGGTGCTCGAATCGATAGGCGGAAAGCGACGCCAGCGCCTCGAACTCGCCGACGGCGGCAAGCCACTGCCGGATGTGTGCGCCGTGGCGAGCACGCCACAACTCGATTGCCCAGGCGAGGTGCGTCCCCAGGAGGAGGGGCAACGAGATGACCATGAAAACGTTGTTGTGCTGCCACTCGTGAATCTCGACGAGCCAGTGCAGACTGCGAATGGATCGGGACGCATTCGGGAGTCGCTGCTGCAACTCCCGCAGCCGCGCCGCCGAGAAAGACTCCGCCTCGATGCGCGAGAGCAGCCGCGCGAGCGTGTCGAGGTCGCGGGTGACCGCCTCGGCGCCGTGCAGAACCCGCTCGATGCGCCGGAACTGAGGCCACGTATAGATCGTTTGCGCCGCCAGTACGGCGAGCAACGGCGTGGCATCGCCGGCCACGAGCACATAGGCACTCGTGGCGACGACCACGACAGTGAAGAGGCGTGCGACCCACCTTAGCCATGGCGGAGAAAGCAGCCTTCCGCGTTCAGCCCACGTCAGCAGCGGCTCCGTGTGGACGTCCTTGCGTACGTCGATGCCAGCGCGTCCGAGCGACTCTTTGAGGTCGAGTGCATGGCTCAGTTCGGTGACGGCCTGCTGACGAGCGGCGATCTCCCCAGGCGTGGCCGGCCCTTTCAGCCACTCCGCCAGCGTTTCCTCACCGGCTGGCGTCGCGGCTACCGAGAGCAACTCGAAGAGCGAGGCGTGACCAAACAGATCCAGGTCGTTTGCATACGGGTGATGGTCGTCGTTGAAGCGTTCTCCCGTCTCACCGGTTCCAGCCCATCGATCCTCGATACGCCCGATCCCGCGCTCGTACGAGGAGATCGCCCGCTGTGCCGCCGTACGTGCGCGCAAGACCCGCTCATGCAGATGCAGGAGAACGCCGAACACTGCCACTGGCACCAGCAGGAGCCAGGGAGAGGCCTGATGGCGAACAGCGAGAAGGAGCACCGCCAGCCCAGCGCCGAAGACGGCAAGCCTGGCGTAAGCCAGGCGGGCATCGGCGACGCCCAGGCGCTGGTCTTCGCCGCGCCGGAGGTCGAGTCGCCGGGTGTATTCGCCGAGGGGGTCGATCACAGCAGCCCGATTGTCCTTCAGGGGGCGGCGGCCGGTCAGGGAACGTTCGCCGCTGGTTGCGGAGGGAACGACGCTCTGGACATACAGTATGTAACAGTACAAAATATAGATTGTAGTGTCTCGTAAATTCAGTGGGAGAACGGCCAGGGATCTTGCCCGCTCCATTGAGGAGGCGGTACATACAGGCAGCCTGATGCCTGGCGACTCGCTGCCGACGATCCGCGAGCTCGCAGCGTCCATCCGTTTGAGTCCGGTGACCGTCGCCGCCGCGTATCGCCGCCTCCATTCCCGCGGGCTTGTTGTTGGTCAGGGACGTCGGGGGACCCTCGTCCGGCCGAACCCGGCGAGTCCCGTCCTGCCGGTCGATCAACGCCCTGTTTCCGAAGAGCTGGTCGATCTCGCAAGCGGCAACCCGGACCCTGAACTTCTTCCTCCGATCGGGCCCGCGCTGGGCGGTATCGCCGCCATGCCCCACCTGTATGGCGAACCGGCCCTGAGCGCACGCTTGATATCGTTTGCGGCTGCCGAGTTCGCCGCCGACGGCGTGGAGACCGCCCACATCACGGTCACATCAGGCGCCCTCGACGCCATCGAACGGTTGCTTCGCGAGCATCTGCGCCCGGGAGATCGCGTCGCCGTTGAGGATCCCTCGATACCGGCGTTGATCGATCTGATTGGCGGCTCGGGGTTCCACCCGGTGGCCGTCCAGATCGATGCGGACGGACTTCGACCCGAATCGCTCGCCGAGGCAGTTGCGCGCGGCGTTCGGAGCGTCATCGTGACCGCTCGCGCCCAGAATCCGACCGGCGCAGCGCTCTCGAAGGCGCGTGCCGCCGAAGTTGCACGCGTCCTGAAAGGGCACAGCAGTGTGCTCGTCATCGAAAATGATCCGGCGGGACCGGTGGCCGGGGCTTCGTACACGACGGTGTCCAACGGTTTGAAACGCTGGGCTGTCATCCGATCGGTCTCAAAATTTCTCGGACCGGACTTGCGCCTGGCGGTCCTCGCAGGCGACGAGCTGACGGTCGCACGCGTGCAGGGCCGTCAATCGCTCGGCGTTCGATGGGTTAGCCACGTGCTGCAGGATCTGGCGCTCGCGCTCTGGTCGGATCCGTCGAGCGGCCGCCGGCTGGCCCACGCCGCCGATGTCTATGCGTCACGCCGACGCGCGTTGACAGACGCGCTCGGTCGCCTGGGCATTGCGGTACAGGCGCAATCCGGCTTCAACCTGTGGATTCCTGTGCGTGAGGAGACGTCAGCGGTGCAACACCTTCAGGCGTCTGGATGGGCTGTGGCTGCAGGCGAGCGTTTTCGGATTCGCAGCGGCCCGGCGATCCGCGTGACGACGTCGGCGCTCACGACTGATCGCGCAGGTGCACTCGCGGCCGACATTGCCGCCGCAGTTCGGCCGTCGGCAGCGTCAGTGTAACGTCGTCAGTTAGGATCTCTGCGTTGGCCAAGACCAGAAAATCGACTCCTTCGCTGTTCGATCTGCCAGACGCGGGTGATTCGCGCGGCGCCGCGCCGCCGAGCGGCGGTTCCACCGAGGGCGTGGCGCTGCACGAGGCTGCCCAGAGCCGCTATCTCAACTACGCGCTGTCCGTCATCACATCTCGCGCGCTGCCCGATGTGCGCGACGGACTCAAGCCTGTTCAACGCCGCATCCTCTACACGATGTGGCAGCAGAATCTGACCGCCGACGCGAAGCACCGCAAGTGCGCCAAGGTCGTGGGCGACGTGATGGGCAGCTATCACCCGCACGGCGACGCAGCGCTCTACGAAACGCTCGTACGCATGGCGCAGCCGTTCTCACTGCGGTACCCGCTGGTTGACGGTTCCGGCAACTTCGGTTCGCTCGACGGCGACAGCGCGGCGGCGATGCGCTACACCGAGTGCCGGCTCGCGCGCATCTCTGACGAAATGCTCGAGGAGATCGATCAGACGACCGTTCCCTTCCGACCGAATTACGACGGGACGAAGACGGAGCCGGTCGTCCTTCCCGCGCGCCTGCCGAATCTGCTGGTCAATGGTGCGACGGGCATCGCGGTCGGGATGGCCACCAACGTTCCGCCGCATCACCTCGGCGAGGTGTGCACGGCGCTGATCAAGCTGCTCGACACCCCTGATTTGAGCAGCGCCCAGCTCTGTCGGTATGTGAAGGGTCCTGACTTTCCCACCGGCGGCCAGATCCTCAACACGGCCGACGAGCTCAAGGAGATTTACAAGACCGGCTCGGGAACCATCCGCCTTCGCGCCACGTGGGAAACGGGTTCTGTCTCACGCAGCGGGCGCACGCTGTTCGTCACCAGCATTCCATACGCGACAAACAAGTCCGCACTGGTCGAACGCATCGCCGATGTCGTCCTGTCACGCAAACTCCCGCCGCTGCTCGACGTCAGGGACGTCTCGACGGACGATGTCCGCATCGAGCTGGAATTGAAGGGCGATGCGGACCCCAAGCTGGTGATGGCATATCTGTTCAAGAACACGCCGTTGCAGACCAACGTGTTCGTCAACCTGACGTGCCTGATCCCGACCGAGAACGAAGACGTCGGCCGGCCCGAGCGTCTCGATCTCAAGGCCATGCTCTGGCACTTCCTGCACTTCCGGCTGCAGGTGGTGACGAATCGCCTGGAGCACGAGCTCGAGGCGCTGACGAAGCGCATCCACATCCTCGAAGGGTTCGAGAAGGTCTTCGACGCCCTCGACGAGATCATCCGCATCATCCGCAAGTCAGAAGGGAAGGCGGATTCGGCGGAGAAGATCATGAAGCGCTTTGAGCTCGATGCTGAGCAGACGGATGCGATTCTCGAGCTCAAGTTGTATCGCCTCGCGCGGCTCGAGATCCTAGTTATTCAGAATGAGCTCGCCGAGAAGCGCAAGCGCGCCCGTCAGATCGGCGGGTTGCTGCGCGATGAAGAGAGCCGGTGGAAACTCGTCAGGGACGAAATCGAGGAGATTCAGACCACTTACGGCAAGAATGACAAGCGCCGGACGATCATCGAGGCAGACGAAGAGGTGGCCTTCACGGCGGACGACTTCATCGTCGAGGAAGACAACGTGGTCATCGTCTCCCGCGACGGCTGGGTGAAGCGCCAGAAAGAAGTACGCGACCTGTCGACGACGAGACTGCGAGAAGGGGACAGCGTGATCGCCGTGCTGCCAGGCAGCACGCGGGCGAGCGTCGCGTTCTTCAGCAACTTCGGCGCGGCGTACTCCGCTCGCATCATCGACGTTCCGGCGTCGACCGGGTACGGCGAGCCCGTGCAGAAGCTGTTCAAGCTGCGCGACGGCGAACGGATCATCGCGGCGTTCAGCCTGGATCCACGAGTTGTCGGCGACATTACGACGCGCAAGGAGGGAGTGGCGCCTCCGGTCCACGCCATCGCGGTGACGAGCGATGGTTACAGTCTGCGGTTCAGCCTGGAAGGATTTGTCGAGCCGAGCACTCGCGCCGGTCGTCGATACGCTCGTCCGTCAGATGGTGTCGAGGTCGTCGGTGTCGCGAAGATCTCCGGATCAGAGATCGTGATTGCGGCGACGCACGATGCGCGCGCCATCCTGTGCCGGGCCGATGAGGTGAACTACCTGTCCGGCCCTGGCAAGGGCGTCATTCTGATCAAGCTTCAATCCAAGGATGACCATGTGCTCGGTTTCATCGCGTCCACTGGCGATCGCGATCTGATGCGCGTCGAGACGAGCCGGGGCAGCGAGCAGACCATCAGCACCGCGAAATACGAAGTGACGGGACGCGGGGGAAAGGGCCGTGAACTGCTCCAGCGCGGTCAATTCACCCGCGTGCTGCCGACCGAGGTAGAGAATCCCCAGCCGCTGACGCCGGCGTAATATACTGTCTTAACACCAACGGGCCCCGGGATCCGGCAGTTCACCTGTTTGTTGCGCGTGCGCGCCTGAACTGCCGTTGACGCAAGTTACCCGGTGCCCCCCAGCCGGCCCACGGCCGGCGGACGCTACATGAACATCACGACAACCGACACACGCAGTACCCGCATTGCCGTTTTCATCGACTTCGACAACGTAGAGATCGGCGTCAAATCCACCATCGGGGGCCAGTTCGACATCGGCCTCGTGCTCGAGGCGATCAAGGAACGCGGCGAGATCGTCACGAAGATCGCCTACAGCGACTGGAAGCGCGTCGGCGACTACAGCCGACTGCTGACGCAGCATGCGATTCGCATGGTGCAGCGCAACCTCACCCCGGGCGGCGACAAGAACGGCGCCGACATCACCATGGCCCTCGACGCGCTCGAGATGGCCTTCACCCACGATCACATCAACGCCTTCGTCATCGTCGGCGGCGACAGCGACTTCATCTCGCTCGTCGAGAAGCTGAAGCAGTACGGACGGAAGGTGATCGTTGTTGGTGGCCGGCAATTCACCAGCACGACGATGCAGAAGAACTGCCACGAGTTCATCGCCTACGAGAATCTCGTCGGCAGCCGGGGAGGCCGGCACGCTGAACGTTCCGGCGGACGCCCTGCAACCGGCGGTACCAGCGAGATCACCAAGGCGCTGCCGCTCGTGAAGCGTGCGCTCAAGGTCCTGTCCGAGCGTGAGGTGACACCGCAGCTCGGATTGTTGAAGAGCACGCTGCTGCAGCTCGATTCGACGTTCTCTGAACGCGAGTACGGCGTCAGCAGCTTCCGCGACTTCATGGAGAAAGTTCAGCAGGCCGGCGCCGTCACGCTCAAGCACGCCGGACGCAGCATGCTCGTGGAGTCGGTGGAGGATGGCTCCGCGCCGTCGGCGGCCGAACCGGATGAGCCGCCAACTGCGGCCGAGGCGCCTGCCGCCGTCACGCGCGCCGCTACGACGGAGAGGAACGCTACCGACGAAGGCGAGGACGAAGAGCAGATGCCTGCGTCGCCGATGAGCCTGCAGGACGGAATTCGTACCGTGCAGCGCGCGTTTACGGAATCGCCGCCGTCACGTTGGCCACTGTACGTGCGCCAGGCCAAGCAGCATCTCCGAAGTGCGATTGAGGGCTTCGATGAGCGGCGGTACGGATTCGCATCCGTCGTCGATCTGCTGCGAGCGGCAGGCAAGGAAGGTGTTCTCCGAATCGACCGTGATCGTCAGGGGGCGATTCGTGTCTTCCCGGGCGCCAATCTTGCGCCGAAGCCCGCGGTACCCGTTGACGAGCCTGAAATGATCGACATCGACGAAGAGGCTGCGGGCGTGTCGGCGGAGGCCGAGATCATCTCCGAGCCGGTGGCGGATCCACCGATCGTCGACATCAACCCCCTCGCCGCCGACGATACGGGGGCCGACTTCGGGGAGACAGGCGAACCGGTGGAACAGGCGTCGCCGGTGGAGACGTCACGACCCGCGCGAAAGCGGAAGGCGGCCGCCGGGCGCATCGCCAAACCGCGGACTGCCCGCGTCACGAAACCGCGCGCGCGCAAGCCAACCGGCGCAAAAAACATGTAATTATTCACGCGCCATGCGCGTGATTGCCTCCGTTCTGCTGTTACTGGTCGCGTCCACGGCATCCGCCCAGGACGCGACTGAATACCGTGACCTGCGTGCGTCACGTCCAGATGGCCGCAGGATTCCCGTCAAGGATCTTGTCCTCGAGCGGGACGCGTTCCGCATCACGCTGCAATCGGGCGCCGTGCATCTGCTGGCGCCGGTCGGTGGCCACACCTTCGGCGCGGTCTTCATCGGTCAAGGCAACTACGTGCTGAATCCGGCGACACCTGCAGAGCGTCGTCACCTTCAGCTGGTGTCGGGCAGCACGGAAGTTCTCCGCGATCAATTCACCAAACTGATCCTGCTGTTTACCGATCGCACTGCGGTGGAACTGGAGACGCATTCGCCCGCAGCCAGCGGCGCAGCCGACCAGGCAGCGACGCGGGCCTATGAGGACTATCTCAACCGCACGAAGAACGACGACCTCCCGAATCTGCATCTGCGGGTGCTTGCCGATCTCCTCAATCGGCCCGCGCGGAACGACGGGGTGTTCCTGGCTTTCGTCGAAGGGCAGAACTATTCGCCGGTGATCCTCGCCGTCGATCCCCTCGGCATTTCCAACCTGACGACGCGCTTTTCGTTTTTCGGCGGAGAGGAAGTTGCGCTGTTCTCGTTCAACAACATGAACGGCGGTCTCTGGTACTCGAGTACGTATGCGTCACAGGCCGTGAACGGACGCGGCAAGCCGCTGCGGCTGCTTGCGGACGCGTCGCACTACGAGATCGACACGACGCTTGATGGTTCGTCATTGCGCGGGACGACAACCATCACCTTTACGCCGACGAGCGACGGCCTGCGCGTGCTTCCCGTCCAGCTCTTCGAGCGCATGCGTATCCGGACCGCAACGATGGAGGGGGCGGTGGCCCCGCTCGCCGTGCTTCAGGGTGATCCGTCTCTCAGTCCCCGCACCGGAGACACGGCGCCGGTGGACGTTGCGCTGCAGTTTCACGAACCTCTGGCTCGCGGCGCGTCCGTCAAGGTGACGCTGACCTATGAAGGCCGCGATGTCGTGGTGAAGTCGCCTGGAGACAATATCTATTCGGTGGGGGCGCGCGACAGCTGGTATCCGAACCTCGGCATCTTCGACGATCTCGCCACGTATGCGATGACGTTCAGGTTTCCTTCACGGAACGACCTGATTGCGGTGGGCGAACAGGTCAGCGAGCAGACGGACGGGAATCAGAAGGTTGCGGTGTGGCGCAGCCGGACCCCGATTCGTGTCGCGGGATTCAATTACGGCGATTACCAGAAGAAGTCGCAATCCGACGCGCAGTCGGGGTTCAGTGCGGACGTCTACGTCATCCGACGACCTGAATTCACGAACATGGCAGGTACGCCGCTGGCGGATGCCGTGAATACGGCCCGGGTCGGCACCTTGTACTTCGGGCCGATCCCGTTCCAGCGTCTGTCGCTCACGCAGGTACCGCAATTGGGGGCCGCACAGTCATGGCCCACGCTGGTCTATCTGGCGGCCGCCTCGTTTGTTGGCGGGAGCGATTTTGCGTTGGGCTTCGGCGGTGTGGATCCGCGCCAGCTCCAGAGCTTGAAGGAGTACGGCAACACCGTCACATGGCATGAGGTCGCCCATCAGTGGTGGGGCCACCAGGTGGGGTGGGCCAGCTACCGCGATCAGTGGCTGTCGGAAGGCTTTGCCGAGTTCACATCGGCGCTCCTGCTGGAGGTGAACAGCGGCCGGAAGAAGGCCGATTCATTCTGGGAGCAGCAGCGAAGCGAGGTGTTCGGTCGGACGACGGGTGTTGCCAACCACGAGGCAGGCGCGATCACGCAAGGCACGCGTCTGCGGACGCCTCGCTCGCCCCAGGCCGCCCAGGCCAATATGTACTCGAAGGGCTCTTTCGTCGTGCACATGCTGCGCATGATGATGTACGAGGAAGGCCGCCCCGATCCGGACGCCCCGTTCAAGGCCATGATGACGGACTTCGTGAAAACGTGGTCGGGACGGAATCCGTCCACAGACGACTTCAAGGCCGTCGCCGAGAAGCACATCACGCGGGACATGAATCTGGCGGGTGACGGCAAGCTGGACTACTTCTTCAACCAGTGGGTGTACGGGACGGACATTCCAACGCTTGGCGCAAAGCTCGAGGCCACCGACGCCGGCGGTGGCAAGTACAGGATCTCCGGGACGATCACTCAGGCTAATGTGCCCGCGGAGTTCCGCACACGTGTCCCGATCTACCTGGACTTCGGCGGCGACCGCATGCCGCGCCTCGGATCGATCGCGATCACCGGCGCGACTACAGTCAAGATCAACGTGGAGGTCAGCCTTCCCCAGAAACCGCGCCGTGTGTTGATCAACGGCTTCCACGATGTGCTGAGTCGTTGAATTAGGGCTTCAGCCTCTTTCCTTGATCAGCCCTGCTGTTAACCTATCTCCCAGTGGCCACCAACTACACCGCCAAAGACATCACCGTTCTCGAGGGACTCGATCCGGTTCGTAAACGGCCGGGCATGTACATCGGCGGCGTCGGCACCGCCGGCCTCCACCACCTGGTCTGGGAGGTTCTCGATAACGCTGTTGACGAGGCGATGAACGGCTTCGCGTCGAACATCGTCGTCACGCTGCACAAAGACGGCAGCTCGATCACGGTGAGCGATGACGGCCGCGGGATTCCGATCGACAAGCATCCGGCGACGAAGAAGAGCGCGCTCGAGGTGATTTTCACCGTGCTTCATGCCGGCGGGAAGTTCGAGCAGGGCAACTACAAGACGGCCGGAGGGCTCCACGGCGTGGGCGCCAGCGTCGTCAATGCGCTGTCGACCGAGTTGTGCGCACAGGTGAAGCGCGACGGCACGTTGTGGGAAATGACGTTCAAGCGCGGCAAGCCGGCCGGTCCGCTGAAGAAGGTCGGGGCCGCGCGCGGGACGGGAACGACGGTCTATTTCCACCCTGACCCCACGATTTTTCCCAAAGTCGAGTTTGATGCCGCGCTGATCAAGGAGCGTCTCGAAGTCGTCAGCTACATCCACAAAGGCGTCCGCGTCACATTCGAGAACGAAGCCGAGGGTACGAAAGACGTCTTCCAGCATCAGGAGGGACTTGCCGAGTACGTGGCGAAGATCGTCACGGAGCGTGGGGCGAAGCCCGTTCACGACGCCGCGTTTACGCTCGAGCGCGAAAGCGGGCCGCGTCTGGACCTCGTCCTCCAGTGGACCGAGGCGACCGACGAGCATATTCGCAGCTATGTCAACGGCATTCCAACAGGATCCGGCGGAACGCACGAGAACGGACTGCGCACGGGCATCGGCAAGGCTGTGCGCAATTACATCGAGACGCATAACCTGTCGCCCAAGGGCGTCACGCTGGCGGCGGAAGACATTCGCGAAGGGCTGACCGGCGTTCTCAGCCTGTTCATCGAGGAGCCGCAATTCCAGGGGCAGACGAAGGATCGCCTCAACAATCCCGAAGTGCTGTCGTCGGTCGACTCCGCCGTCCGTCCGGCGCTCGAGCACTGGCTGAATCACAATCGGACGATCGCTGAAGCGATCGTCGGACGCATCATTCTGGCTGCCCGTGCCCGCGAGGCCAGCCGTGCTGCGCAGGCAGAGGTCACACGCAAGACGGCTACGGGTCGTCTCAATCTGCCAGGCAAATTGAGCGACTGCACGACAGCGCATCGTGGCGACAGCGAACTGTTCGTGGTCGAAGGCGATTCGGCCGGCGGCTCGGCCAAGCAGGGCCGCGACCGTGCGCGTCAGGCGATCCTGCCGCTCCGCGGCAAGGTGATGAACACCGAAGGGATGACACTCGCCAAGGTGCTCGAGAACAAGGAGCTTGCGGATCTCGTGACCGCGCTCGGCTGCGGCATGGGCAAGAGCTTCGACCTGTCGAGGCTCCGCTACGGCCGCGTCATCATCCTTGCCGATGCGGACTCCGACGGCCACCACATCGCCACACTGCTGCTGACTTTTATCTATCGACACCTGCCGCAGCTGATCTTCGCGGGCAGGGTGTTTCTCGCGCAGCCGCCGCTCTATCGAATCGACATCGGCAAAGATACGTTCTGGGCGCTGGACGATGCGCAGCGAGACAGGCTGGTGAAGCAGCACAGCAACGGCCGCGGGCATCCGGAGATCACGCGATTCAAGGGCCTCGGCGAGATGATGCCAAAGGTGCTCTGGGACACGACGCTCAATCCCAGGACGCGTCGCCTGCTGCGCGTCGAAATCGTGGATCAGATCGTGACTGATCGTGTGATCAACGAGCTGATGGGCAAGGATGCCTCCGCTCGCTTCCGGTTCATCATGGACCGCGCGGAAGAGGCGCAGGAGCTGGACGTGTAAACGTCGGCTGGCGACTTCGCGTAGTACACTGCGCGTTTGCGTGGCTTCAGGAAATCAACCCAGAAGATTCGATAGGTCGATCGTCGAAGGCCCCATCGGCCCGGCTGTCTGGCGTCTGGCCTGGCCGACGATGCTGCAGAACGTGATCGCCGGGCTGCAGGGCATCATCGACCATGCCATGGTCGGCCACTTCGTCGGCTACACGGGGAATGCCGCCATCGGCGTCAGCTGGCAGATCATCCTCGTCGTCATCGTCTTCATCAGCTCGGTCTTCACCGGCATGGCCGTGCTCGTCGCCAGGTTCGCCGGCGCCAATCAGCCCGACAAGGTCAACCGGACGGTGTACCAAGCGTTTCTGACAGCCGCAGGCTGTTCGGTGATCCTTGCCACCGTCGGCTATTTCGTGTCGCCGTTGCTCCTGACGCTCGTCAACGCGGCACCCATCGTCCGCGGCGAGGCGCTTCCGTTCCTGCGCACCATGTTCGTCGGCATGTTCGGCATGATGATGTTCTTCATGCTGAGCGGGGCGTTCCG
>DASROF010000251.1:0-48867 GCA_035647075.1 Vicinamibacterales bacterium
GATCAATCCGAAGCCGTATCCGTCGTTCGGTGGCGGCGGCGGTGGGCGTGGCGGCGGTCGCGGCGGCGGGCGTGGCGCAGCGCCCGGAGGCGGTCGGGGTCAGTAAACACGACGGCCACGAAGAATCCGACGTACACACCGAGACACCGAGGTCACCGGAGCGTTTAGATCCTCGATGCCTCGGTGTGTCGTATCTGAGATCATTGCAGCATGGCTCACCGGTGCATTGCGGTCGCCATGCTGCTGATAACCGCAACCGCCTGCGGCAGCCCATCAGCCCCGGCACCAACAACCGGTCTGACTGGAACAGTCCTTCGCGGACCGATCACCCCCGTCTGCACACCCACGGCGCCATGTGACGCGCCATTCAGTGCGACATTCACCGTGGAACGGAATGCATCGCGGATTGGGCAGTTCCAGTCCGATGCGCAAGGTCAGTTTTCAATCATGCTGTCGCCGGGACGCTATCGCGTGGTTCCAGCATCTGACGCGCCGATCATCGCGCCCACGTCGCAGTTCAAGGACGTTGATGTTGGCGACGTCGGACTCACGCACGTCGATCTGCACTTCGACACCGGGATCCGTTGAGTCAGTGAAGCGCCACCCAGACACGCACGAGATCCACGACAGCGGCCCACATGACACGCCGGTCGGCACCATGCCCCTGCCCTCCGCGACGAGGTTTGGTGTCGACTGGATAGTCGACGATGCGGTAGCCAAGCCGCGCGGCACGGATCAACCGCTCGGCTTCGGCGAACGGCGATCGGGAGACAATCGCACACCGCGTGATGATGTCCCGCCGCATCAGCTTCACTGCCCCCGCGTCGTAGGTTCGGACACCGAACAGCAGCGTCGGCAATGCATTGAACGCCCACGACACGGCCCGCCGCACGGGCGGGTAGTGTTTATCGCGGCGACTCGCAATCACCACATCTGCGGCAGCGGTCAGCGGCAGTAGATCCAGCAGGATCCGCGTATTCCATTGTTCGTCGGTGGAGTTGAGGAACACGAACTCCTTCGCCGCGTGCGCGTACAGATCCTCGAACGTGGCGAAGATGCCCAGATTCCGGCTGTGTCGCCAGGCGCGGATCCGGGCGTCTTCACCAGCGAACGCTCGAATGATCGCGGGCGTCTCGTCCGTCGATCCGTCGTCGCAGATCAGGATCTCGTAATCGATGCGGGAGTCCGCCAGGAATGTCCGCGCATCGTCGAGCACCGCGCGAAGGGTCTGCTCCTCGTTGTACACGGGGAAACAGACCGAGACGCCCGGCGTGTCAGGCACGGTGTCGCACCATGACGACGGATCCAATCGCGACGACGAGCATCGTCATCCAGCTGGTCGCCACCAGCCACGGCACCGCCAGCGGTTGATAGGTGAACTCGACCCGGTGCTTTCCTTGCGGCACCTCGATCGCCCGGAACACGAAGTTCCCGCCGTATATCGGCGCCGCGCGCCCGTCTACTTTGGCGCGCCAGCTGCGCGCCCACCGCTCTGTCACCAGCAGCCATCCTGCCGACGGCGCGTCGATGGTGGCACTCAGCGCGTCGGCCGTGTAGCGGTCGACCGTGGCGGGAATCCGCTCGGCCCGCGGCAGCTGCTCGAGTGCCGGTTTCGACAACGCTGAACGTCGCATCGGGTCGAGCATTGATTTCTCGTCGTGCACGACGATGGGTATGCCGCCCAGCGCACGCGCACGATCGAGAAACGACCGGAACATCGTCGGATCCAGATCGACCTGTGCGGCGAGTGGCGAGAACCACAAACGCGCCGGCCCGATTGCCGTCTGCGCCAGCAGCGCATCCGTCATCGTCTCCTCGAAGAAGGGGTTGGTCGCGGTGGTGTAGGTCGAAAGAGCCGGGATCTTGGTAATCATGCCCCAGGTGTTTGGCTCAGTACAGGGCGGATTGATCTCGCAGGCCCGCAGCGTGCGGAGAAGACCGCGGCGCGTGAGATCGATGTCAGACTCGTGCAACTGCAGTTCTCCCTGCCACCAGGCGATGTCCCCCGGAGCGGAGCTGAACATGGTGTGACGCGTCAGTGTCGAGGCAAACACCGCATCCTGTGCGGCAATGGCCACAAGCAGTATGGGGACCAACGACAGACCTTCGCGCGTGGTGAGGAGCAGTATTCCGACAGCGATCATTCCGCCCCACACGATCACCAGGTGCCACTGGCCCAGCGCCGCGTCCGGAAGGCCGGAGGCGTCCTGCGGGACTGCAGTCAGGTAGATCAGGGCTGCCGCCACGCCGACCACCAGTGTGACGACACCGCATCGCCTGCGGAGTGTCGGCGACGTCATCACAGCCGAGGCGCCCTGCGCCGCCCCAAGCAGCGCGAGGACTGCCATCGTGAACACGAAATACAGGCGGAACATCGCTGCATGACGGAAAAACCGCGTCGGGTAGACCCAGTCGTAGAGCCAGCCGCGCAGCGGCAACGCACTGCCGACCGCGATTCCAATCCAGACCACGCTGAGTACAGCGAGGAACCAGCGCCACCCACTGCGCGGGGCCAGGGCCAGGGCCGCGAACCCCAGTACGAGCACCGAGCCGCCCGTATAGACACTCACTGACGACACGTCGGTCTGTGGCCACAGTGAAGGCCGGTAGATTTTCAATGCAGCGAAATAGGGGCTGACGCTGGAGACCAGCGCTCCGGGGTCGAGCGCGTTGTTGTCGACGACGACGTCGCGCGGAAGCGGATCTCGGCGCACATGCACGCCTTTCGCTTCGTAAAAGAAGCTGACATACGTCGGGAGGAGGCAGAGAGCACCAACGAGACCGGCTGTCGAGAGTGCCAACGCGCCGTGCACGGACGCTGAGCGCAGCCAGGAGCCGGTCTGGCGCGACACTCCCGATCGGTCAGACGATGTGACGACGCGACCGATCGTCCACACGAACATCAGCAGGGCGGTCACGATGATCACACCCGGATAGGCCGCCATCGCCGCAGCTCCCCAGATCGCCCCGCTCTGGACAGCGGGGAACCACGTCCGCGTGATCAGCGCTCGGTCAAGGCGCCAGATGACGTACGGCAGCGCGGAAAACCCGACAAGCCATGAGACGTGCTCGGCGTGTCCCGTGTAGACGCCGGACCAGGCGTAGCCGCTGACGACGACAAACGCTGCCCACGGGGGTGCCCGCAGATGGCGCGCGAGCAGGAACATTCCAAGGCCGCCGAGCCACCACACAATCATCCAGTAGGCGATGAATCCCATCGGCGTGCCGCCGAAGATGACACCGACGAGCAGCTGCAGCGGCCACACGGCTCCGAACTCGGGATCACCAAGGCGCGGCAGGCCGGCGTTCGACCAGACGTCCCACGACACGATCCGCCCGGCCCGAGCGTGGTCCGCCGTCAACACGAAGAAGGGAAAGAACGAATCGCGGGCGTCCCAGATCGGCATGGCGCGGCCGAGGATCGGCGCGCGATTGAGGAGGACGAACAAGACTGTCCACAACGCAACCCAGGGGACATACCTGCCGGGCTGCACTGCGCCTCGAATGAACCGCATCACGCCGGGGAGCATTCTCTCAGGTCCGGGGGCGCGAAGATGAGGACCGTTGGCTAGAAGTACAAAGCGACTCCCACCCCTGCCCGCGACGCGATGCCGCTCCGTCGACTGGTGATGGAGAGCGTCGTCGCCGACAGCCTGGTCGTACCCCGCGTGTATTCGAGACCGAGTTCCCCAAACACGGCGAATTGGCCGCCCACCTGCTGTTGCGCCCCGAACGAACCGCTGACGAAGTAGGTCGAGGAGGACTGGTCCGACTGGGACGTGTCTGACGACGAATACGCGAAGCGCGGAGTCACGTACGTGCGCAGCTCGTCGCGACGCGCGAGATAAATCAGCGCGCTCACGGCAGGCTTGACGATCCGTGATGTCACCTCATCCCCGAGAGTCGCAAAGACGGTGGAAGTGGTCTCGCTCGTCACGGCCACCCTCGAGAAGTCAATCTCCGGACGTATCGCGATCCGATCTGAGACATGCCACAGGACCCCGATGGCCGCCGGATAGCCCATCGTCAACCCGACACGGCGATTGCTCTGGGCGTGGGCCGTTCCTACTCCACATACGAGCAGCACCAGGGCTGCCGTCCGTACAACGCGCATCGTCATCGCCTCTCCTCTCGCGAGCCGCACGGATCATAGTCGGAATCGCGAGGCGGATGGCTTCTTCGCGCGCTTCGTGTTCTTCGTCGTTCAGTCTTTGGATGAGAGCAGCTGCTCGGCCGTCACGAACCGCGGCTCGATATCGACCGGCACGTCCTTCAATTTGTCGAGCACGGCCTGCACCGGCGGGCGATTGACGGCCAGGGTCTCCACCATCTGCTTCGCCGCCGCGTAATCGGCATTGGCCTGCATCGTCATGATCTCGCGCGTCAGGTCGATGACGTTCTGGCGGATCTTCTCCGCGTCCACGGTGAACGTCCCGTCCTGAGCGACGCGCACGCCGCCGTGGTCGAGGAAGTAATTGAGCTGCAACGCCACGCCGCGGCCGTGCGCCTCGGAAAGTCCGAACCTGATCGACCGGAACATCGACGCGAGATACGTCGTGTACATCGTCTGCTGGTAGGCCTTGTCGAGTTTGCCCTTATCGACCAGGAACTGCAGCGCAAACAGGCCAGACACGTCGGCTTTCGCTTCTTCGACGACGCTGGAGAGCTCCTTCATTTCCTGACGGACGGTCGTCGCGCGGCCGTTGACGGTGATGCTGTGCGGTCCGAGGCCGTGCATCAGCTCGTGCATCAGGATGTGGGTGAAGAACGCGTCGAAGGCCACGTTCGCCTGGTCCGCCACCGAGAGCGCGACCTTCGAAATCGGCTGCAGCACCAGCTTGAACTTGGCTTCCTGACTGTTCTTCAACATCACTCGCTTGGAGCCCTTCTCCGCGGTGACGCGCTCGTCGTTTGGCAGGTTGTACGCAGCCGTCTGCACGCCGCGATTGCCATCGCCCGACGAGAACACGGTGTTCACGACGCGAATCGGAGCAAGGGCGCCCAGCTTCGGGTTGCGATACTTCGGATCGATCGGCAGGTTGTTCTCGATCTCCTGCAGCTCGCCCGAGAACCGTGCCAGCTTCTGCGTCTCGGCGGCGTCGCGCAGCGCGATGAACGATTCGAACGCCGCCTTGTAGTTGAACCACTCGTCCTCGTAGACCTCGTAGGGACCGACGGTCGGCTCGATTGACGCATCCAGCTCCATCCACGCGACGTCGCTGTCGTAGTAGTCGTTGCTGATCAGCGCGGCTGCCCGTTTCTCGAGGTACGCCTTGAGCGTCGGCTGCTGGGTAAGGCCAGCCGCCTCACGTAACAACGCGGCGACGTGCGCGAGTTCTCCCTGGTACTCGAGGCTATACGGCACCAGGACGAACTTGCCCTCGGGCCCGCGACGAATCGTGGTGAAGAAGCCGGTCGCGCGGCGACGTTCCGCATCCGGCAGCGTCTTCATCCACGCCTCGACTTCCGCTTTCGTTGCGCCGGCAGGATAGAAGTTTGCCTGTTCAGGCTTCTTCGGCGCGCCAGGAACAAACGGCTCGTTGTGATCGAGGCGCGACCACGGTCCCTTGTTGATCAGGAAGTAGTGGAGGCGGGCGCGGCCAAGCGGCGATGCATCCGCCACCAGATCCAGCAGCATCGTCTCGTTGCCCTCCCACACCTGGCGAAGGAACAACGTGTCGAACACCTTGCTGGCTTCCACGATTTTGGCCAGCGCTTGTCGCTCATTCTCGGGCAGCGTGGAGATGTCCGCGGTGAGATCGGCGGGCGCGTACCGCCGCGTCATCGCCTCGAGTCGCTGGGTTTCGGAGTCGGTGGACGTTGAGGCTGTCTGTTGCACGGTTGATGCAGTGTCCTGTGAGGTGCGACAGGCGATGATTGATGCAAGAACCACCGCCAGCAAGGAAGTCGATAGTCTCAAAGTCAAACCCTCGGTGCCTCAGTCTCGGTGTGTCGTGTCGGCTAGTGCACGCCGGAACTGGTCTGCAGCTTGGCGGGATCGGTACCGAGCCGGCGCAGCGCCGTCTCCCACATCAGCTCAGGCGGCACGGTGAAGATCAGCGATGGATCGACGTCCATCGTGAGCCAGGATGACGTCGCCAGCTCCTCGTCCAGCTGGCTCGGTGCCCATGCAGAGCAGCCGACGACGATCCGCGCTTGATTCGTCGGCGGCTCCTGCAGCAGTTGCAGCGCGAGCTGGTGCGACATCGAGAGCACGATGCCGGGACAGATCTCCCGCTGTTCGTCCTCCGACCCCTGCGCGTTGGTGCTCAACACCCACGTCTGCGTGGGCTCGACCGGTCCGCCCACCCATAAGCGGACCTCGGGATCCACTTTGACTGGCGGGTCAGTCTTGACCATCGTCCACGCGGGCTCGTCCATCTGCCGGTTGACGACGAGACCGAACGCGCCTTTCTCCGTGTAGTCGCAGAGCAGCACGACGGACCGCGCGAAGTTGGGATCCGCCATCTGCGGCATCGAGAGAAGAAGGATCGGAGCGGGTCCCGACATATCCGAATAATACTGTTCTCAGCGCGTACCGTTTACGAGCGCGATCTCGAGGTTCCGCCGGAGTCCGGCGACCTTGGCCCGTGTCATCGGCGTTCCCTTGACCACCGCACGAAGCTCGTCGTCCGACCGGGCGGCCAGATCGACGAGACGTGGCAGGTCCAGGCCCGGGCGCGGCTGCCAGGGCGCGTCATCTGACACCGGAGCCGGCTGGTTGTACGGGCACACCTCCTGGCAGATGTCACAGCCGTAAACATGCGTCCCGATTGCGGGGTGATAACCGGCTGGGATGTCGCCGCGGTGCTCGATGGTCAGGTACGACAGGCAGCGACCCGAATCGAGGACACCCGCCTCAACGAGCGCGCCGGTCGGACACGCATCCAGACATTTCGTGCAGCTGCCGCACTGCTCCAGCCCTTGCGGATCCGGCTCGAGATCGAGCGTGGTGATGATCTCGCCAAGGAACAGCCATGAACCGCGCTCCGGGTTGATCAGGCAGGTGTTCTTGCCGATCCAGCCGAGCCCGGCGTACTGCGCGTAGACGCGTTCCTGAACGGGACCGGTGTCCACGTACGCTCGACCCTCGAAAGGAACGGCCGCCGCGTCGCGCATCCACGCCAGCAGACGATCGAGCCGCGCTTTGAGCACGTCGTGGTAGTCGTCGCCCCACGCGTACCGTGAGATGCGCGCACGATCCGGGGGCACGTCAGAGGAGTACGGGCGATCCGTGTTGTAGAGCGTCGCCGTGACGATGACGCTGCGAGCGCCAGGGACGACATAGCGGACATCCGCCCGTTTCTCCGCCGACCGGTGCATCCACTCCATGGTGGCCGCGTAGCCGTGCCCCAGCCATTCGGAGAGAAACGCGAGCTCGGGATAGTTGTCGGCGCGTGCGATCCCGCACAAGTCGAAGCCCAGGTCTTTCGCGCGCGTCTTGATCGAAACAGGTGTGATCAGACCCTTAGCTCTTCGAAACCAGCTGCCGCACGACGTACGGGAGGATCCCACCATGCCGGAACGCTACCAGTTCTTCCGGCGTGTCGATCCGCGCCGTCACCGCGAACGTCGTCTTCGAGCCATCGGCCGCCGTCGCCGCCACGTGCACGTCGCCGCGGGGCTTGAGCCCATCAGCCACACCCAGCAGTGAGAACGATTCGGTTCCCGTGAGCTTCAACGTCGCAGCGTTCTGGCCGGCCTTGAACTCCAGCGGCAGCACACCCATGTTCACCAGGTTGCTGCGGTGGATGCGCTCGAAGGTTTCGGCGATGACCGCCTTGACGCCGAGCAGCAGTGTTCCCTTCGCCGCCCAGTCGCGCGACGATCCGGATCCGTATTCCTTACCGGCGATCACGAGCAGCGGCACGCCAGCCTGCTGGTAGCGAACGGACGCGTCGTAAATCGTCAGCAGTTCCCCACCGGGCTGATATAACGTCCACCCGCCCTCGGTGCCGGGGGCCATCTGGTTGCGCAGGCGCACGTTGGCGAACGTGCCACGCATCATCACCTCGTGGTTGCCACGCCGCGCCCCGTATGAGTTGAAGTCGGCCGGTTTGACGCCGAGCCCGATCAGGTACTTCCCGGCCGGGCTGTCGGCCTTGATCGATCCCGCCGGCGAGATGTGATCAGTCGTGACGCTGTCGCCAAGAAGCGCCAGTACCCGGCCGTTCTCGATGTTTGCCGGCTTCGGCGGCGTCATCGTCATGCCGTCAACGAACGTCGGCTTGCGGATATAGGTCGAGGCCTCGTCCCAGGTAAACCGGCTGCCCTCCAGCACCGGCAGTCCCCGCCACCGGTCGTCGCCCTTGAACACGTCCGAGTAGCTCGAGCGGAACATGTCCTGGGTGACGCTGCGAAGCATCGTGGCCTGGAGCTCCTGCTCCGACGGCCAGATGTCTTTCAGGTAGACCGGATTGCCAGCCTGGTCTTCTCCGAGCGGCTCGACGGTCAAATCCTTCGTGATCCAGCCGGCGAGTGCATAGGCGACGACGAGCGGGGGCGACGCCAGGTAATTGGCGCGGACGTCCTGCTGGATCCGTCCCTCGAAGTTGCGATTGCCGCTCAGCACGGAACAGACGACGAGATTCTTCTCGCGAACCACCGCCGAAATCTCGTCGGGCAGCGGACCGCTGTTGCCGATGCACGTCGTGCAGCCGTAGCCGACGAGGTTGAATCCGAGCTCATTCAGGTACGGCGTCAACCCTGCCGAATCCAGGTACTCGGTGACCACCTTCGATCCCGGCGCCAGGCTGCTCTTCACCCACGGCTTGCGCGTGAGCCCCTTCTCCACTGCCTTCTTCGCCAGCAGACCCGCACCGATCATCACGCTTGGATTCGAGGTGTTGGTGCAGCTCGTGATCGCGGCAATGACCACCGCACCGTGATCGAGTCCTTCCAGCTCCGGATCCGCCACGGCGACGCCCGACTGCGCAAACGCGCCCGTTGCCGTCGCGACGCCCTGACGGGCACCGCCCTCCGCGGCGCTGGCTCCCTTCAGCGGCTTCGCCGGCACCTGCATCGCCGGCAGCGCGGTCTGGAACGCCGCCTTCGCGCGCTTCAGCGTCACGCGATCCTGCGGTCGCTTCGGACCTGCCAGGCTC
Organism: Vicinamibacterales bacterium; assembly: GCA_035647075.1. Taxonomy (GTDB): domain Bacteria; phylum Acidobacteriota; class Vicinamibacteria; order Vicinamibacterales; family UBA2999; genus Gp6-AA40. Next base: position 9,105 of record DASROF010000251.1, read on the forward strand.
GGCTCGATCGTCGAGAGATCAAGTTCGAGCACCTCGGAATACGTCGCGTCCGGTGCTCCGTCGATACGGAACAGCCCCTGCTCCTTCGCATACGACTCCACGAGTTGCACGCGTGACGCGTCGCGACCGGTCAGCCGCAGGTAGTCGAGTGTCATCTCGTCGATCGGGAAAATCGCGATGGTGGCACCGTACTCGGGGCACATGTTCCCGAGCGTCGCGCGATCGGCGATCGTCAGCGCGCCAAGCCCTTCGCCAAAGAACTCGACGAACTTGCCGACCACGCCGTGCTTCCGAAGCAGCTCGGTAATCGTGAGCACCAGGTCCGTGGCCGTGGCGCCCTGCGGCATCGCCCCGGTCAGCCGGAAGCCAACGACGTGCGGAATCAGCATCGAGATCGGCTGACCAAGCATGGCCGCCTCGGCTTCGATGCCGCCCACACCCCACCCGACGACGCCGAGCCCATTCACCATCGTGGTGTGGGAGTCGGTGCCTACGAGCGTGTCGGGATAGGCGACTGTCGTGCCGCCGACCGTCTGCGAGAAGATCACCCGCGCGAGATATTCGATGTTGACCTGGTGAACGATGCCGGTGTCGGGTGGAACCACCTGGAAATTGTTGAACGCGCGCTGCCCCCAGCGCAGGAACGCATACCGCTCACGGTTGCGGGAGAACTCCAGCTCCGCATTGAGCGCAAACGCGTCGGCGCGACCGAAGTAGTCGACCTGGACAGAGTGGTCGATGACCAGCTCGACGGGCTGCAGCGGGTTGACGCGGTCGGGATTCCCTCCGAGCGCAACGATCGCGTCGCGCATCGCAGCGAGATCGACGACGCAGGGGACGCCGGTGAAGTCCTGCAGGAGGACGCGCGCCGGCATGAACGAGATTTCCTTGTCCGTCGAGGACGTCGGATTCCAGTTCGCCAGCGCGGCGATGTCGTCTGCTTTGACGAAGGCGTTGTCTTCGCGGCGCAGCAGGTTCTCGAGCAGGATCTTCATCGAGTACGGCAGTCGCGACACGCCGTTGAAGCCGGCTTTGGCAAGCGCCTGAAGGCTGTAGATCTGAACCGGCTGTCCGCCAACGCGGATGTCGGTGCGCGTTCCGAATGAATTCGCAGTCATGTGAGTGAGCGGCGTAGTGCCCCTGGCTTCAGCCCGGGCGACGTAGTGTCCGGCTGCAGCCGGACTAACCCCAAAAGATCATCATACTCTCGCTGCCGAGGTCGGTTCCGCATTGCCACGGCACAGCGGTATAGGCCGAGCCGGGCATCGACCTTGCGACACTCAGGTCAGGAGGATCCCCATGAACCAGGACCGTATGAAGAACCAGGGCGACCGTAACCGTCCGTCGGACATGGAGAAGGCGAAGGGATCGCGCGAGAGCATCCGCGGCAGCGGCAGCTCGAGCGAGCGAGGATCGAGCAACAGTTCGAGCGAACGGTCTTCGGGTGAGCGCAGCCGCGAGGAATGCGACCAGGACGAGCTCTCGGATCAGTCCGGCTCAGAACGATAGTTAGAACGTCAGATACAGGGCGCCCGACGCCACGATCTGCGGCGTCGGGCCGCTTCCCGTCACCAGCCCGCTGTTCATGATCACGAGTGCCCCATCGGCCCGCACGCCGATCTCGTTCAGTCCACCGCGACCCCTGAGAGCCAACGGATATTTGATCCCGCCTCCGCCCCGATAGCTGAACCCGTTTTCGAGCAGCGTCAATCCTTCGTGCACGGCTCCCACGTAGCCGGCACCGGCGGACACAAATGGCGTCAGCGCGCGCGGCCTCGAGCGCGGGAAGAACCTGACCACGCTGAGATCCATTGAATAGAGATCGACCCTCTCCGCCACGGTCACCGGTGGCGCCCCTTCGACGTCGGCGGCGATCGACGTTTGCAGCTCCGGCCGCGCCCACGCGCCGCGGATCTCGAGCGTGTAGCGCGGATTCAGACGCCATCCGAGCCGTGCTTCCAGCGGCAGGCTGCCGCCGATCCGTGAGGTGGTGGTGAACAGCTGAAACGGCTCGCCGCTCCGCCCCCGCAGATCCGCATCAGCGCTTTCGAGACCGCTTCCGCTGACGAACCCCGAGCCGACGGAGATCGTCAATCGCGGAACTGACGGGCCGCGAGGCGAGCGGGCGGGAGGACGTGTCGTTTGCGCGATGGCGGGAACCGCGAAGGACGCGCAGAGCGCGAAGACCGCGACGCACGCCATGAGTGCTCTTTCTGCAGGTCGATCTCTTCGTGGTCTTCGGGGCTTCATTTCGGCCGAACCGTGACGATCACTTCATCCCCGACGCCGCCCGATGGCGCGACGACGAGTCGCGGGTAGTACGTCACCTGGAAGTTGATGTCGATCGACTCGACATCGAAAAAGCTGTCGGGATCTGCATCGTCCAGCGGTTCCACGCGAAGGACGTAGGGGCCAGGCGTGAGGCCGAGGATCTGGAATTCCCCCTGGTCTCCCAGCGAAAATCCGCCGACCAGCGCGCGTGTCCGCATGTTGAAGGCCACCACGTGCGCGCCGAACACGGGGGCGTCACCGCGGCGCACACGACCGTGCACACCGCCGGTGTGCTCCCCGAAGCCGTTCGCAGGATACAGGTCGGAGATGCCGGCAATGTCGTCGGGTTGCAGGACGCGATCGGCAATCGAACCGCGCCCGAGCGCGATCGGAAACATCACGGCGCCGGAGCCGAGCACGCGGCGGCCGCCTTCCGGCCGCATTTCGGTCTCACCAACTGCCGAATGACCAAGGCCGAGGAAATGGCCGATCTCATGGAGGGCGACGGACTCGAGATCGAAGCGCGTCGCATCACCGCCCACCGCGGTGGACCACTCGAAGGACGAATTGAAAAAGATGTCGGCTTCCGTGAGTTCGCCGCTCTCATCGTCGAACACAAACGTGGTCGCGCCGAGGACACGGTCCATTTCAGGATGATCCTGAAAGCCGAGCACCGAGAGCCCGTCGTCCTGGAACGGCTCCACGGACGTCATCCCGCCAAACACCGACTGAATCGACGCGGTCGGAACCTCGTGCCAGGTATTGAACGCGCTCTCCAGCGCCGAGCGGAATTGCGCCGACGACACGCCCGGGACACTGCGGTCCGTTGCGAACCACCGCACCGGCATCGTGGTCCAATGCAGCCGCACCGTGCTGACGCCCGTCCCGAAGTGGGAATAGCCCTGCACGGGCACGGCAGCGAACCCAATCACCACAGCAACGAGCAGCAGCACGCGCGTCATCGGATCCGGGGGACGGCGCGACGGCCATCGGTGGGAGCCGTCGGCGTCAACGCCGACTGAACCTGCCGCGCAAACGCTGCAGGATCGAGTGGCCGGCGAGTCGGATCACCGCGCACCACGCGACCGACACCGGTGACGACGACGGGCGTCACGACCGCCGCCCCGCCAGTGCGCGCGACGCGATAGACGCCCTGACTCAGGCCATAGGGCATGGCGATCGCCGGCGCACGCCCTTTGAGAAACAGAATCACCTCGTCGCCTGTCGCGAATTCAGGAGCACCAACCATCACCCGCCGGTAACGACCAACCTTGCCGCCGGGAACGCGAAACACCGTCTGCTCCGCTGATGTCCCCTTGAGGGTGTCGCTGACCTGCACAGTAATCAGGCTCTCGATCGCCCGGGTCGAACCGGCGAGCTGCGCGTCGACGCGCACGACGGTGCCGTGCACGATCAACTCGGATTCCCTCGCCATCTGCGCGAAATCGGCGGGAACCAGCGTCGTCGCCGACACGGAGGCGGCCGCGTGGACCCACGCCGTAATAAGCAGAACCGCCGCCGACAATCGTGATGACATTCCGCCGCGCATCATGCAGACTCCACGCCGTTTCCGCGGCTTTTGACAGAGTCTTTCTTGTCCGCCGCAGCCTTGGCGAACGTGGAGACCACGTCCAGCACCGCCTCTGCCGCACGACCACTGGCGCCCGGCCCTCCCAGCAGACTCTTCACTCGCCGCAACCCTTCTGTCATGCGCGCATGCTGTTCACGGTCGGTCAGCAGCGCGGTCACTTCCGCCGCCACGCGCTCCGGAGTGAAGTCATCCTGAATCAGCTCGGGAACGATCCTCTCGCCAGCGACCAGATTCGGCATCGCGTACATGTTCACGGTGACAAACCGCTTGCCCAGCCGATATGTCAGCGGTGACAACCGGTAGACCACGACCATCGGCCGTTCGTGCAGGGCGCACTGCACTGTCGCGGTACCCGACGCTGTAATCGCGACATCCGAGGACGCTATCACGTCGTCGGTGCGATCCCGTACCAGGACGGCGCCCACGCGCGCGAGGGCCGACACATGGTGTTCCTCGATGCCGGGCGCCCAGGCCACCAGAAACTGTACGTTGGGTACTCGCGCGCGTATCAACGCCATTGCGTCGACGAAGACCGGGACCGTGTGTGCAACTTCGTTCCTGCGACTCCCCGGGAGCAGTGCCACCGTTGGCGCCTCAGCCGTGAGGCCCTGCGCCGCCAGGAACGCCGACCGCGGCGCGCGGGCGACCGCCACGTCGATCAGCGGGTGGCCGACGAAACGGACATCGACGCCCGCCTGCTGGTAGATGCGCTCTTCGAACGGAAAGATCACCAGCACACGCCTGACCGCAGCCTGCATTGTTTTCATGCGGCCGGCACGCCACGCCCAGAGCTGCGGGCTCACGTAATAGACGATCGGAATACCGAGGCGCCCCACGCCCGATATCAGGCGGAAATTGAAATCGGGAAAATCGATCGGGATGAAGACGTCCGGGCGGCGTTCCCGTGCCGCGGCAGTCAGCTTCAGCAGCATCCTGATCGCGCGCGGCCAGACGCGCAGCGATTCGATCAGCCCAGTGACCGAGAACTTCGTGAAATCGCCCAGCAGCTCGGCGCCCGCGCGTTGCAACCCGGGCCCGCCGAAACCAAAGATTTCGACGTCGGGCACGCGCCTGCGCAGCTCGGTGGCGAGGGCTCCGGCGTACAGATCGCCGGAGGCTTCGCCGCACGAGATCATGATCCGCAAGCTAAGAGGGGCGGTTGAAGAGCGTGTCGGGAACGTGCTCGTTGAACGTCACGCTGGTAATCGTCCGCTTGATCACCGGTTGTCCGTTCTGGAGCAACCGCGTCTCGAATGGCACGCGGATGCCGTTGACGAACCGGTAGTCCGAAAACAGTTCTTCGTTGAGGATGCCCTGTGCCTGTGCGCCCAACGGGCTCGGCGTCGTGTAGGCCTGGCCGACAATCAGCATCTGCTGGTCGATCAGGAGCCGCACGCGATCGATTTGCGGTCCGCTGATTTCCACCACCTGCACCGCGCGCCCATCTCTGGCCGTCTGATCGGTGAGCTTGCGTACTGTCAACCGTCCTTCGGCGGCATCGATCAAGAGCGGGATGATGTCGCGACGCACGCTGGCCGCAAAATCGGCGGCCATCGACGGCGGGGCGTCCTGCACACCGCGAGGATCCTTGACCCAGGCCTGCCCGGCATTGAACACCTGCGTCGTCTGCGTCCGAATAGGACGGCCGTTCTGGTCCGGGACGTCGACCTCCGCATCGACGCGGAACCTGTTTGGATAGGCGATGTAGGTCCGCGTCGTTGAGGCAAGCGTGCCCTGCTGCATCGTGAAGGTCGTTTGCGTCTCTGCAACGACCGTCTTCACACCCTTCAACGCCATCAGGCCACCACGCGCGTCGACCACGCGGCGGAGCAGATCCAACGCCGCGCGATCGTTCAGCGACGTCGCATTCTGCGCAGCGCCGGCGCGGGGGTTGGCCTGAGCCGCCAGATACGCAGGCTGCGGGTTCCTGAACGATCCGGACGACTCAACCGGTCCGCCTGGCTCGACCGACACCCGGCGCCCCGTTTCCCGCGTCAGCGTCGCGGACATGAGGTCCAACTGTTCTAGCGGGATCGTTTCGACGTCGCTCAAACCGAGTGTCCTCAGTTGCGGCACGAACGCCCTGGCGTTGCCGACGAGCACGACGGACAGGCTGTCCGGCTTGAGATAGGCCTTCGCTACGCGTTGGATGTCGTCGGGCGTGATCGACGTGACCCGCTTTGTGTAGGTCGGGATATCGCCCAGCGGCAGCTCATACAGCACGTATGTGATCACCTGCGACGCAATGTCGTTCGGCGTCTCGATGGTCAGCGGGAAGCTGCCCGCGAGATACGCCTGCGCGTCCGCCAGTTCGCGCTCGGGAACCCGCACGTTCTGCAGGCGGATGAACTCTTGCACCATGAGGCCCAGGGCTTCGCCCGTGGTCTCGGTTCGCGTGTCGGTCTCCGCCATGAGATCGCCGGCGAGCTTCCGGCCTTCTGTCTCCGCCGAGGCGCCGTATGTCAGGCCGCGCTCGGACCGCAGGACACGATGCAACCGGTTGGCGCCTTCCCCGCCGAGTACTTTCACGGCAAGGTCCCAGGCGAGGAAATCGGCGTGCTTGCGCGGAATCGCGAGCTGACCGACGCGAATCTCCGTCTGTACGGCGTCGGGCTTATCAATGACGACGATTCGGCGGGTTGGCTCCGGTGGCGCGACACCGCGCCACTTCGGGGTCTCACCCCGCGGCCAGCTCCCGAATACGCGTTCCGCCGCCGCGGCGGCGTCCTTCTGGCTGATGTCGCCCACAATCGCCAGCACCATGTTGTTCGGGACGAAGTACTGGCGGTGAAACTGCTGCAGGTCCTGTCGCGAGATTCGGGCCAGCGTCTCCGGTGTGCCGCTGCCGGGCAGGCCATACGGGTGGAAGCCGTAGACAAGCCGATCGAAGACCGCCGACGCGATGTAATCGGGGTCGTTAGCGTTGACCTGCTGGGTGGACGTGATCTGCTCTTTCTGCCGATCGATCTCGTCCTGAGCAAACGCCGGATTGCGGACCAGGTCGGCCACGAGATCCATCGCCACGTCGAACGAATCCTTCATGACGATCGCGCTGATCGAAGTGAAGTCGTCGCCCGAGCTCGTACCGAGGACGCCGCCGATCGAGTCGATCTGGTCGGCAATCTGCTGTGAGCTGCGCGTGGCGGTGCCTTGATCGAGCAGATTGGAAACGAGGTACGACACGCCGCGCTTCTTGTCCGGATCGTTGGCGCCGCCAGCGCGCACGAGCAGGCGCATCGTCACCGCCGGCTGCTCGTGGTGCAGCACGGTGACTACTTGCATGCCATTCGACAGCGTCCGGAGGTCGTAGGGCGGGAACGTCACCTCGCGGGCAGGCAGCGGGCCCGGCATCCGCTCCACTGGCCACTGAGCCTTCTGCGCCGTCAGGGACATCCCAAAAGCGATCACCCAAATCGCAGATCCCAACGCCCAACGCGATCGAAGCACGCGGAGACTCATCGCGAGCCGCTCTCCCTCGGCAGGATGTGGATGACGACGCGGTTGTTGTCGGTGAAGTACGTGGTGGCGACGCGCTGAATGTCCGCGGCCGTGACGTTCATGAAGATCTCGAACTCGCCGTCCGCGGTGGTGATGTCGTCGTGGATGACAGCGGCGTGCGCGAGATGCATCGCCTTTTCCTGAATCGTCTCGCGGCTGACGATGTAGTCGCGCGCCCACTGGTTCTTCGCGCGCTGCAGTTCGGCGGCACTGACCGGCTCGCGCTTCAGCTTGTCGAACTCCGCGATCAGCGCCTGTTCGGCATCCGCCGCTGTCTTGCCCGGCTGCAGGACGGCAACGGCGTAGAACAGATTCGGATCCTCGGTGATGTTGCCGCTGCCAAAGGCCGTCAGTGCGAGACGCTTGTTGTACATAAGCTCCCGCGGGATGCGTGAGCTGTTGCCGTCGGACAGAATTTTTGCCGTCATGTGCAGCGGATACGCGTCCGGGTGACCGTCGTAGATCACGTGGTACCCGACCACGACCGCCGGCAGCGGCCACGATTCCGTGACGACGGCGCGCTTCTCTTTCGTCTGCGCCGGTTCCTTCGGAATGTCGCGCGGCACCGGACGGGTGGCCTTCGGCACCCGGGCGAAATATTGGTTCACGAGCTGCACCGTTTGTGCCACGTCGAAATCGCCGACTATGGCCACAGTTGCGTTGGCAGGCACGTAAAACGTGTTGTGAAACTCGCGGACGTCCTCAACAGAGGCCGCCTCGAGATCCGCGATGCTGCCGATCGTCGGGTGCTTGTACGGGTGCGTCGTGAACGCCTGGTCGAAGATGATCTCGTTGAGCCGGCCATACGGCTGGTTCTCGATGCGCATCCGGCGCTCTTCCTTCACCACCTCACGCTCGCGCTTGAACGCCGCCTCGTCAATGCGCAGCGTGGCCATGCGATCGGCCTCCATCCACAGGACCATCGGCAGGTAGTGCGCCGGGAAGGTCTGCCAGAAGACCGTTTCGTCTTCGGTCGTGTACGCGTTGCTGCGACCGCCGACACTGGCAATGACCGACGTGTGAGACTCGGGCTCGACGTTCTGCGAGCCCTTGAACATCATGTGTTCGAACAGGTGGGCGAACCCGGTGCGGCCCGGCCGCTCATTCTTCGAGCCGACGTGGTACCAGACAGCCACGTGCGCAATCGGGGTGGAGTGATCCTCGGAGAGGATGACTCGCAGCCCGTTCGGCAGCGTCAAGAGTTGGTACTGGAGCTTGGGCGGATGAACGGCGGCGTGAACGGAGACGGCCGCCAGAGCAAGTCCAAGAGCACAAAGGGCTTTTCTCAATCCCCTCGATTATCCCAGATCACTTGCTCAACAACCGGAAGCCGACCGTCATCCAGGTGGCGGTGCCAAACTCCAGCGGATACGGATCGATTCGCCGCTCAGCGCTGACAAACAGTTCGACGGCTCCGCCGGCGCCGTCGAAGCGGACACCGCCCTCAGCGCGAAAGCCGTTCTGGTCACCTCTGTCGGCGGTGCCATCCACGCCCACATGTCGGAAGAACCCTCCCGCGATCAGGCCCACCCCCGGCCGCAACAGGCGATCGACGCGAACGTGTGTATCGAGCTCCCAGCTGTAGTCAACGAACGATCGCTCCACGACCCACCGGAGATCGCCCTTCAGGTCAACGTAGGTGCCGTTGACGAGAAACGCGTGATTCACCCGGCCGCCGAACATGTTCCAGTCAACCGGCTGCGTCTTCTCCCGGTCGCCGAGGTGTCGCGAGACATGGTGAAAGACGACCGCCGCCTCGATCTGCTTCAGACGGGCGGTCAGCGCGCCCTGGAGTGTGTAGTTCCCCTGGTTCGGGTCGAACGCCTGGAGTTCCTCACCGAGGATCGCCTCGTAATTCGCGAAAAAGATCATCCGCCCCCGGGTGTAGTCCACGAGGTCCAGCTCACCGCCGAAATTCGCGTCCCACCGGAACCGGTCATCGTCGCTGCCGCCGAGATACTCGGCGCTCATGCCGAACTCCGATTGGGGAAGAAACGAGACACGCGGCCCGCGGGTCTGCGCGGTCGCCGGGAGCGCGCACGCGACCAGGATGATGGCTGACGCGAGTACGCGGTTCATTCGGCCTTGGGCGTCTGGCCGGTGAGCTCCAGCACACGCGCTTCGAGCTGCTTGATTCGACGTTTCAATTCAGGAAGCCTTTTGAAAAGAGCGGAGGCTCGCCTCCATTCACGGCTGTCGATCGCTGGATACCCCGCCACCATGACGCCAGGATCAAGGGAGTTCGTCACGCCGGACTGGCCGGCGGCGATGGCGCCACGGCCGATCGTCAGATGGCCACCGACACCGACCTGCCCGCCGAACATCACCTCGTCACCGATCTCGGTGCTGCCGGCGATGCCGACCTGCGCCGCCATCAGCACGTTGCGGCCGACGGTGACGCCGTGCGCAATCTGCACGAGGTTGTCGATCTTCGTGCCGGCCTTGATCCGGGTCTCGCCGACGGCGGGACGATCGACCGTCGTGTTCGCACCGAGCTCGACGTCATCTTCGATGACGACCGTCGCAGTCTGCGGGATCTTCTCGTGGGTGCCGTCGCTGCGGCGGACAAATCCGTAGCCGTCGCCCCCGATGACGACGCCGTTCTGCAGAATCACGCGATCGCCGATGGTGACGCGCTCGCGGATGGCGACGTTCGAATGGATCACGCAGTCGTTTCCGATTCGCGAACCGCGGCCGATCGTGACGTTCGGGAAGATGATCGACCGTTCACCAATCGACGCGCCCGAGTCGATGGCGACAAATGCGCCGACGGAGACATCACGGCCAAGCTGCACGTCCACGGCAACGGCGGCATGCGCATCCACTCCCGGTGCAGGCCTCCACTCCGGCGCGAAGAGCCTGACCGCGCGCGCAAACGCAAGATACGGATCGTCAGCGCGAAGCACGGCACATCCAGCTTCGCTGAAGCTCCGGTGGGCAAGCGGAGACAGGGCGGCGCCGCGCTTCACAATCACAGCGGACGCGCGCGTCGTGGCGAGTAACTTCTCGTATTTCGGATTGGCGATGAATGTGACGTCGCCGGGGCCGGCGTCCTGGATGCCAGCCACGCGAACAATCTCGATCTCGCCGTCCCCCTCGAGGGCGCAATCGAGTCTGCCGGCGAGATCGATGAGTTTCACGCGAAGAGATTCTACTGGTTCAAGGGGTTCGCGAGTCGCGGATCGCCACTCGCTCGAAGAATTTCGGCAGCTGCTCCAATCGGAGCCGGGTGGCAATGTCGAGTAACCGCGCTTCGCGCGCGTACGGCTCCAGCGCTGCGAGCTCCCGCAACTCACCGAGCGGCGGACACGGTCGCCCGCTCCACGTGACGCCACGCAGGCCGTGAGCCGAGCCGCGCATCGAGAGGAAATGTCCGACCGTGCGGAAGCCGAAATACAGCGCCGGCAGGTTGGCGATGCCGGGGATGAGGATGAACAGCGGGCCGAGGCCGACGAACGTGATGACGAACAGCAGGCCATCGATGAACATCCAGCGGGAGTGCCTGTCGTGATCGCGCTGCAGCGTCTCGCGAATGAGGCGGTGGACCCGGTCGAATGTCATGTCCTCGGGGTGTGCCGCCGTCGCCGCCGTCTCGGCGCGGAGATTCCACAGCAGCCGCTGTTCGGCGATGCGCTCGGCAACCCAGGCCATGCCCCGATCCTGAATCCGTCCCACCCAGCCCCTGGGCGGATCGTCCGCCGATGTCTCTCGGCGATGATGTTGCTCCGCGGCGCGTACCAGGCCACCGAACTTGCGGCGTAACCGACCGACCCATCCTTTGGTCTCGGGCTCGACTGGTTCGTCCCCGGCGACTGGCTGCTCACAATACAGCTCGTACCGGTCAGCGCCGACCGGGATGACGAAAACGTCCATTGTTAGTTGGTAGTTCGTAGTTCGTAGTTGGTAGTTGGGAGCGAGTTGGTAGTTGGTAGTTAACTACGAACTATCCAACTAGCCAACTACCCAACTTCCAACTACTGACGAACCCGCCGCTGTCGCAGCAGCCGGGCGACGAATATCGCCAGCGCGACAAGCAGCAAGAGGTGAATCAGGCCGCCGGCGACGTCAAAGAGAAAGCCAACCACCCAGAACAGCAGAACCAGAACGATCAATGTCCAGAGCATCGGTACCTCTGCCTCGGGGAGAGGGCAATCGGTGTGCCAGATTGCCGCCGGCGGGACCGGACGGCCAGGCGCAGTCGGTGGACGCCCGAGCGAAGTCCTGGGCTACCGGATAACGCCGCGGCGGACGGCGTAGAGCACGATTTCCGCGGCGCTGTGGAGATCGAGCTTTTCCATGATGTGGGCGCGATGCGTCTCGACCGTGCTCGGGCTGACGTTGAGGAGTGCGGCGATCTCTTTGTTCGTTTTTGCCTCGGCAACCAGCTGAAAGATCTCCCGCTCTCGTTCGGACAGCGCCTCATAGCGATCGGTCACGCCCCTGTCGGCGAGCTGACGCACATAGTCGTCGAGCATGACGCGCGCGATGGCGGGACTGAAAAACGACCGGCCCTGCGCCGCTTCACTCACCGCCTTCAACAAGTCCACATCGGCGGAATCCTTGAGCAGATAGCCGGTGGCTCCCGCCTGCAGGATCTGTGTGACGTAGGCTTCGTCGGCGTGCATGCTCAGCACCAGCACGCGCGTGCCTGGCGCGCGCTTCGTAATCTGTCGCGTCGCCTCGACGCCGTTCAGCAGCGGCATCGCCACGTCGATAATCGCGACGTCGGGCTTGTACTGTTCCACCAGGCGCACCGCTTCCCTGCCGTCGCCGGCTTCGGCAATCACTTCCCAGTCCGGACGCTCCTCGAGCAGCTTTCTCAGACCCTGGCGCACCATGGTGTGATCGTCGGCAAGCAGGATCCGAATCCGTCCCATTACCCGGCCTTCCGGACCGTCCGCGAGCCGGCCTTCACGGGCAGCGTCACGGTCACGCGCGCGCCGCCGTCGGAGCGGTTGACGATGAGGAAACGGCCCGACAACGACTGAGCCCGTTCACGCATCCCCATCAGGCCAAGACCGCGCCGGGCGTCGGTCCCGTCCGACACGATGCCGCGGCCCGAGTCCTCGACAGTGAGCTCGACTTCATCGCCCGATCGTCGCAGGAACACGTCGCACGAGAGCGCGCCGCTGTGGCGAGCCACGTTGGTGAGCGCCTCCTGAACGATCCGATAGAGACACACCTCGACGTCTGCCGGCATGCGTTCGTTCCCGCCCTCGTGCGTCAAGTGCGCACGAATGCCGGTGCGCTTCGTAAAGTTCCGCAGGTAGGCCGCCAGCGTTTCGGGCAGGCCGAAGTCGTCCAGCATCGACGGATGCAGCAGCTGTGACAGATCGCGCACGCCCTGCAGCGTCGTATCGACGAGGCTTCGTGCCTCCTCGAGTGCCGCGTGCGCGCGCGGATGCGTGCCCGGCGTACGCAGCGCCGCGCCAACCGACATCTTGATCGCCGTCAGCGCCTGTCCGACCTCGTCGTGCAGTTCGCGCGCGAGGCTGCGGCGCTCCTGCTCCTGGACATCGACCAGCCGCGCGGAGAGCCGCTCGAGATCCAGTCGGTTCTGCGTTTCGGCGATCCGCTGGTAGTGAATTTCGCGCTCCAGGCGGGCGACATGCCACGTCGCGAACCAGGCAGCGGCCAGGCCCAGCATGAGCGCGCCCGCGACGATCCAGACGAAGCGGTGGCGTGCCTCGGCGTAGAGACTTGCGACATCGAGATCATGCTGACGTTGAGACGCCCGCTGCAGCGCCTTGAGATTGTCGAGCAGCGCCAGCACGTCCTTGCGGATCGGCCGCACGTTGCGCCGCAGCATCGACGCCGCGCCAGCGCTGTTCGTCGGCAGGTCGTCGGCGAAGACGAATTCCAGCGAGCCCCAATATTCGGCGAGCTTGTCATCCAGCCTCGCCCAGGCCTCTCGTTCGGCTGACGACTGCACTTGCGGAAGGTATGCCGCGACGTGCTGCTCGACCGCGTCGCGCAGGACGCGCAGATCGGCGCGGTACGAATCCCGCGCGGCGCGATCCGAGTCGATGAGCGCGTCGCGGACGTTGATCGACGACTCGAGCACGTTGCGCCGAATCAGCGACACCGTGTCTGCGGCGCTCGCGAATGCCGCGTGCTCCTCCTTGACCCGTGTCTCCACGTCGCCCAGGCTGCGAATCAACTCATATCCGGCAAACGCCCATACCAGGAGCAGCACCGCGAAACCGGCGACGAGCACACGACGGATTGACGACATGCCTTTCATCGCGACTATACGAGACCCATCTGCCTCGCGGTATCCGGTTCACACCGGATGGATCGGCGCGGCGTGTCGCGCTAGCGAGTCCTGCGCTGCGGACGCGACGGCAGAGTTACCGGAAGAGGCGGCTTCCCGGCTGCTTCCCATGCACCGGTGATCATCGCCGCGGTTGCCGAGATCGCCTCGTTGACCCGGCGCTCGAGCACGGCGCGGTTGGCCTTGAAGAACGCGTCATAGTACGCATCGTCGTACTGGTCGCGCGTTCCGATCGCGTCGAGATCCGCCTTCAGGATGGCCGGTACGAGCTGGCTGCTCTGCAGCAGCGCCGTAAACGCGAAGTCGCGCGGATCCGTGATCGGCGCCATCGGTTTCGGCGTAATGGTCAGACGCTCCCGATACCGCTCGAACATCGCCGACTCGAATCGCGCGTGAATGCCGTTCTGGCCGGTGAGCTGCCCGTCGTGGTTGCTGACGGCGTGAAATGGCACATGGGCATCGCTCACGTAATGAGCCAGCCACGCTGAGAAGAAGATGATGTCGTTCTGCCCGAACGTCCCGCGTCGCGCATAGTCCTCGAACGCCCGCCGCAGCGCGCCGAACCGCTCTTCGACGGCCCACGGCAGCGTGCCCGTCTCGTGGATCCGACTCCGGCCGAATTTGGCAATCGCGGCCGTGTAATCGCGCGGCAGCCCGCTGAACGGATATGGCCCGAAGCCCTGCCAGTCCAGATCGACGAAATGGTTTGGGTCCTCGGTATCGCCGAAGCCGGCAGTCCGCCAGGTATCGGGGTCGATCGACCGCTCGATCAATGTCGCGCGGTGGCGCTCGTAGAGGGGCCGCATCTCGGTCGGCAGCAGCGCAATCGCGCGCTCCATGATGAACTTGTGCGCCTCGAATCCCCACGTCTGCACGCGCGGTGCCCACGCCAGCAACAGCGCGACCACGATGGCAGCGGCTCGTGTCATGGCGCTGATTATAGTGAGGAGGTGCGGATCGGCGCTCACATGTCCGTTGCCGGAGGCGTCTCGAAAGCGGTCGAGCGCGCGGTCGTGCACGGGTGCGAGTCGCTGCAGATCTTCAGCAAGAACGCCAATCAGTGGAAGGGCAAGCCGCTCGATGCCGCGGAGACTCGTGCGTTCCGCGCGCGCATCGACGACACGGGCATCACACCGGTCGTCTCTCACGCCAGCTATCTGATCAACCTGGCGACCACGTTTCCGCTGCTGCGTGAGCAGTCACTGGCGGCTTTCATCGATGAACTCGATCGCGCGGACGCGCTGGGACTGCTGGGCGTCGTGATCCACCCGGGCACCTGCACGGCCGGCAGCGAAGATGACGCGCTGCGGCTGATCGCGGACGGAATCCGCACGGCGTTCAAAGCCAGGCCGCGCCGAAAGACGATGGTGCTGCTCGAGCATACCGCCGGTCAGGGCCGCACCGTCGGGCATCGATTCGAGCACCTTGCCGCAATCCTCGAGCATCTCAATGGATCGCCTCGCGTCGGTGTGTGTCTCGATACCTGCCATCTCGTCGCGTCCGGCTACGACATCGTCAGTGCTGACGGCTACCGGGATACGTTCGCGCACTTCGAGCGGATCGTCGGTCTCGATCGGCTGAAGGTCTTTCATGGCAACGACTCGAAGAAGCCGTGCGGGAGCCGCGTGGATCGGCACGAGCACATCGGCGAAGGGTGCCTCGGCCTCGAACCGTTCCGGCGACTGCTCAACGACCCGCGTTTCACCGACGTGCCGATTCTGATTGAGACCGAGAAGACATCGCGATCCAGCAAGCCGGGCTCGATCGAAGCCGACCCGTTCGACGTGAAGAACCTCTCGACACTGCGCGCACTACGAACCAGCCAATCGTCGGTTCGCTCCTAGTAGACGTCGACTGAACCATCGTCACGCGACGGCAGAGCGCCTGGCACCTTCGATCGCGACCTCGTGCTACGCCGCCTATGGCTCGCGCACAACTGTCGACGCCTGGAAATTTGCGCGGCGGATCGACTGCGACATGAAGCGCACGTCGCCGACGCTGACCCGCGTGCCATCTTTCTCCGGTGTCATCGTCCAGAACGGGAATCGTGCCCAGACAAGAAATTCGCGAATCCGCGGATCCTGGTCGCGTGCCTTCTTGACGAGCGGATCGCCGACGTTCTTGGCGATGTGCTCCGGGTCGAGCCTGACCGCTGTCGGCCACCAGGTGAAGATCCCGGTCTCGTAGTGGTCGCCGGCGTCGATGATGACGACTCGCGTGAACGGCGTGAACGGCGCTGGCCCCACCATCAGGGCCCGCGGGGCGCTGCCGCGGACGTCGCGCCAGGTATTGCCGACGACTGTGCGAGCGGCCTGCGCGGACACCAGCATCGCTGCGATGTACGCCGACGCAAAAGCGAGTGCGGCTCCGGCCACGACGGGCCGCCGCTGCCGGCGCGCCAGCCAGACGCCGAGTCCGAGCATCACCCAGAGCCAGACGTCCGCGATGAATACCGAGTCGCCATAGAACCAGCGCCAGTCGAGCGGCGCGAGCAGGCGCACGCCGTAGTTGTTCAGGAAGTCCAGAAACACGTGAGAGTAGACGCCGATGTAGGACAAGAGCAGCAGCCAGCCAACACTGAGCGGCCGTCGATCATCGGGACGGGCAGGGCGCAGACGGCCGATTGCGTACATGACTGCCGTGAACAGCACCGGCAACGCGAGCTGCGCGTAGATGCCGTGCGTCCACCCGCGACGGAACGAAATCGGATCCGTGTTCGTGAAGAACGACAGGACGTCGATGTCGGGAAGGTTCGCCGCGATCATCAGCGTCGGGTTGCCGAAGCGCGTTTTGCGCTTCAGTCCCGCCTCACCGAATGCGGCGCCGACGAGTGTGTGGCAGAGATTATCCAATCCGCTCGATCGGATTGGCCTGTTCGCCGAACACCTCCGCCTCGAAGATCAGAATCCGCGCGTCGGTCTTCCACGCGCCGGCCGGCAACGCCGCCTTCATGCAGGTGTGGTCGAGAAACGTCTCGACGTCCCACCCGTGCTCGCTTGCGACCTGCGGCAGCAGCAGTCCGCGGCGGCTGCCCTGCTCGATGATGAGCCCGTGCCGCCCGATCTCGATCTCGTCGATCGCCTGCACCTCGCGCTCGGGCGTCAGCGCTGAAATCTCGATGGACAAGGTGTCGAGCTCGTCGGCTGAGACCGGCGCGAAACGCGGATCCGAATCAGCGACGGCACGTCCGAGATGCGCAACCACGCGGGCGATTGGCCAGTCACCTTCGAGGCGTCCGAGACATCCGCGAAGGTCCGGTCCACGATGGATCGACACAAACGCACCGCAGGGCGTGTCGAGCGCCCCACCGAGCTGATGGGCCGGGTCGCGCTCGCGCCGCACGCGGGCTTCGAGCGAGCGGCGGGCGATGGTCAGCAGGCGGGATCGATCGTCGCGTTCAAACATGATCAGAAGGCTGCGGCGGCGAGGTAGCCGACCACGGATGCTTTATCGCCGGAGACGTCACCAGAATCCGCATAGCGCAGCACCCGCGCCTGCGATGCACCCAGCCGCCGGGCGGCCTGAAGCACAGCGACCATCGGACCGCCGCCGCATGCGTGACGCGGCTCGCGTTCCAGTTCCGCCATCAGGCCGTCGGGATCGAACGCCTCAACGTGTCGCGCCAAGACGGCGTCCATGCGCGACGCGACGTCCGCGCTTTCGTAATGCGACAGGTCGGAGCTCGCGATCAGCAGAACGTTCGGATCGTTCGCATCGCTCGGGTCTTTCGCGGTGTTCCGAATCGCGTTCGCCAGCCCGTTGCCGAGAGCAAACGCTGCCTCGCGTGTCTGGTGGCCCATGACGAGCGGCACGATCGGCACCCCGGGCAGCAGATGCGCGATGAACGGCAGCTGCATCTCGAGCGAGTGTTCACGGCCGTGCGCCGCCGGCAGTTCCAGGATGTCGACACACTCCGCCCGGATGGCGTGCGCCAGCGTGGCGTCCACGTCCACAGGACCAAACGGCGTTTGCCACTGTCCGGCCGGCCAGATCGACACGCCGCGGAACGGCAGGAAGTGCGACGGCCCGACCAGCACAATCGCGTGATACGACCGGCCGTGCAGCAGCTTGTAGGCAAACGCGGCGACGGGCCCGGAATACGTCAACCCCGCGTGCGGAGAGATCAGGGCCCATGGCGGATGCGACGGCCGCTCGACGGTTGCGTCGTTGAGGTAGAGATCGAGTTCAACCGCGAGCCGCGTCGGATTGTCGGGATACCAGGAACCCGCAACGGCCGTTTTTCTGATCACCGCCCGAGCCCTGCCATTTCTGTGGCGAAGATGAGGGCCATGGCGCCGCCGCGCGGATCCCGCCCGGTCAGCGCCGCGCGGTGCAGGTAGTCATCTAGCGTTCGTTGCTTGTTCGTCGATTCGCAGACGTCCAGGAGCGATCCATCAGCCCCGGTGCGCGTCAGCACGGCACGCCACGCGGCATCGACGTGCGGCTGGTACGTCTTGGCGTCGAGCCATCCGTGCCGGATGCCCATCAGCATCGACGTGCCGATCATCGCCGTCGCGGAGAACTCGGGATACGAGCCCGGATGATCGATGACTTCCCGCCACAATCCGTCGGCATCCTGAAAGCGGCTGAGGGCTTCCATGTGCTGCTGGAACGTGCGCAGAATCCCGTTGAAGCCTGGATGGTCCGTCGGAAAGGTCTGCAGTGTCAGGGCCAGGCCGATCGCTGGAAACGCGTTGCCGCGGCCCCACGCCGCATCGGTCAGCGGCGAGTGCCGGTAGAGGAAGTCGGGTCGAAACACCAGCTTCTGCATGAAGGCAATGTGCTGCGCCGCCATGTCGAAGTAACGCCGCTCTCCAGTCAGCTTCCCTGCTCTCGAGAGGATGGCGGTCGCCATGAAGAGCGAGTCGCTCATCTCGTCGTGAAACGGCATCGACTCCTTCAACGCGCCCGTTTCGGTGAAGCCGAGATCGACGGCCTTTCGCAGCGCCGCCAGATAGGCGGGGTTGTTCGTCCGCTCGGCAAGCTCCGCCATCACGAGATGACCGGCCAGCACCAGCGAGTTCGGCCGATCGAGCGGATTGCGTGACCCGTTGATGTAGGGCGCCGCGAGACGCTCGACATCTGCGGTCTGGCCAAGCCGCACTCGCCCGATCAACGCCAGGCCAGGGATATAGGTGAACTGATCGAAGTCCTGGCCGTACACGCGGGACAACTCGTCGGCCACCTGCCGTGGTGTGCGTCGGCGACGGCCATTGATTTCGTGGTGCGCTTCGGACTCGGCGATTGTCGCCGGGACCGCGTCCAGTAGACGGGCGGCGGCAGTCATGTGTCGCGCCGGGACTCGGCCGATACCGGAGACTGTCGTCTCCGAGAGCGCCTGAACTAGGCCCGATTCGTCAGGACCGACCACCAGTGCCAGGTCGGGGGCGTGAATGGCGAGCCACCGCCAGAGCGCGTGTGATTCGGCGTTGTCGCGATAGGCGACGCCCACGGGCGGAAAGATGAGACGCGACGCGTCAGGATTGGCGACGGCAATACCGATCAGCGTGTACCGTCGGCCGCTTTGCGGCTGCTTGTCGAAGGTCTCAACAGCCTGCAACACGGCGCGGCTGGACGCGTCTTCACCGGCCAGCCCACCGACCAGCGCGACCACCGGCGCCGACTCTGACGACCCGCGTACGACGGCTGCGCGAATAGGTACGCCTTTCCCGCTGAGCCCGACCTCCTGCATGTCCATCGCGATCGCCGGCGATGCGGAAACCAGAACGGCGGCAACCAGCGTCAGGGTACGCATGATGTGCAGATTGTAGCGCCCGCGTCATAATCAAAAGAATGTCCTCCCTGACCATCGCCGACGTCGAGCGCATTGCGGCGCTGGCGCATCTCGAGCTGACCGACGAAGAGAAGCAGCTGTTCACGCGACAGCTGGCCGACATCCTCAGCTATGCCGAGCAGCTCCAGGCGATCGATACCACTGGCGTTCCGGCCACCGCCCATGTGGGCGCCACCGCTAGCGTCGAGCGTGCGGACGAACCACGTCCTTCGCTGTCCACCGCGCAGGTGCTCGCGAACGCGCCGGACCCGGCGCCGGACGCCGGACTCTTCCGCGTGCCACGGGTGATCGGGTGACCGTGTTCGGGCGCACCGCAAGCCAGCTTCGACAGGACATCGCGGCCGGCAGTATCTCGGCCGTGGAAGCGTGCCTGGTAACGCTCGACCGGGTGTCCTCGATGAACGCGACGCTGAACGCGTTCAACCATGTGGACGCGGATCGCGCGCTGGAACGGGCAGCCGCCATCGACCAGCGTCGCGCGGCGGGCGATCGCCTCGGGCCGCTGGCCGGCGTTCCAATCGCCCTCAAAGACAACATGTGCGTGAGCGGCATGCGCACGACCGCCTCGTCGAAAATCCTCGATCGGTTCATCCCGCCGTACGACGCGACCGTTGTCCAGCGGCTGGAGAACGCGGGCGCGGTGATCGTCGGCAAGACGAACTGCGACGAGTTCGCGATGGGATCGTCGAACGAGAACTCGGCCTACGGGCCGGTGCGCAACCCCTGGAACCTCGACACGACGCCCGGAGGCTCGAGCGGCGGTTCGGCGGCGGCGGTCGCGTCACGCTGCGTTCCCCTGGCGCTCGGGTCGGACACCGGCGGATCGATCCGCCAGCCCGCCTCCTTCTGCGGCGTCGTCGGGCTGAAGCCAACCTATGGCCGCGTCTCGCGCTACGGGCTGCTGGCGTTCGCCTCGTCGCTCGATCAGATTGGACCGTTTGCCTGCACCGTCGCGGACGCGGCGCTTGCACTCTCAGTGATCGCGGGACATGACTCCTGCGACTCGACCTCCTCCACCGCCGACGTACCGGACTACACCACCGCACTCACCGGAGACATCCGGGGCGTGCGCATCGGCGTGCCGCGTGCGTTTGTGTCTGAAGGCGTCGATGCGCCGGTTCGTGCCGCGTTCGATCGCGCGCTCGACACCCTGCGCGACCGCGGCGCGACGCTGATCGACATCGATCTGCCGCATGCAAAGCTCGCCATTCCCGTCTACTACCTGATCGCCACCGCCGAAGCGAGCTCGAATCTGGCGCGATACGACGGCGTGAAGTACGGATACCGCTCTCCCGCCGCGAAGGATTCGCTGAAGGCGATGTACAGCAAGACGCGCGACGAGGGATTTGGCGCCGAGGTGAAACGGCGAATCATGCTCGGCACCTACGTGCTGAGCGCGGGCTACTACGACGCCTTCTACCTGAAAGCACAGCAGGTGCGAACGCTGCTGCGCCGCGACTACGAGCACGCGTTCGAATCGGTGGACGTCGTCACCATGCCGACCAGTCCGATTCCACCGTTCAAGCTTGGCGAGAAGACCGCCGACCCGTTACAGATGTATCTCGCGGATGTCTTTACGGTGAGCGTCAATCTCGCGGGACTGCCAGGCGTGAGCGTGCCCTGCGGGTTTGCGGATGGCCTGCCGATCGGGTTTCAGTTGATCGGCCGGATGTTCGACGAAGCGACGATCCTGAGGGTCGCCGATGTCTTCGAGCGCGCCACCGAGTGGCACTCAGCGCCGCCGCCGATCTAGTACCGGGACCTCTTCTTCCCGAGCTCGTACTTAAACTTCGTCCACGGAACTTCGCCCATCTGTACGTCTGCCGTTCCGGTCAACTTCACCCCGTCGTTCCGGAAAACAAACGCAATGCGGATGGCGCCATTGCCGCCCCCGCCCCCGCCGCGTCGGCCAGCCGTTGCCGGACGTGGCCGACCGACGACGGCCGTCGCGCGAAGCTCCTCGCCGACGATGGTTGCGTCGGTGATCGTGGCGCCGTCTTCGCCGCCAAGAAACGGACGCATCGTTCCGGTGATCTTGCCGTCGACGAGCTGCAGGTCCAGCGTGACCGGCTGTTCATTGTTGGCGCCGGGCGGAGGATTCGGGATCGCCCAGGCCTGCGTGCCGACCCAGGTTCCAACGAAACGCGCCGCTGGCACAGCGACCGGCGCGGGCGCCTGCGCGCTCGTGACGGCGGTCGCCAGCAGAATCCAGGCCCCTAACCGGATCATGGCGGCATCCTACCGCCAACTTGACCGATCTCTCAAAAAGCGGTGTTATCGGTCACGGTGCGAACCCCTGGAATTGCCGTGCCCTGCGTTGCCATGCTTCTGGCCCTGTTCGTCGCAGCCGGCATCTCGGCACAGCGCGGCGATCAGGTCCGGCTGAAGCCGGATACGGCGAACAAGCTGCCGCCGGTGTCGATGACCTGTCCGATGCACCCGGACGTACTTGAAAAGCAACCGGGGTCTTGCCCGATCTGCAAGATGAGCCTGGTGCCCGTGCGCCTCGATACGTCGTGGATTTGCCCGATCCACACCGCGGTGACGTCGGAGAAAGCAGGGACGTGTCCCATCTGCGGGCGACCGCTGGTGGAAGCGCGCGTCGCGGTCACCTGGACCTGTGCCGCACAACCAGGCATTGATCGTCTCGAGCCCGGAACGTGCCCGGACGGGACGCCGACACAGCAGCGGCGGACGCTGCGGCCGCATGGCAACCACAACCCACAGCACGGCGGCCAGTTCTTCATGGCCGCGGACAACTGGCATCACGTCGAAGGCGCGTATCCACGCGCGGGTGTGTTCCGCCTGTACCTGTACGACGACTACACGCGGCCGCTCGCGGTAGCGGCGTTGAAGAACGTCAGCGCGCGTGTCGTCACCAACGAGCAGTACGACGCCCGCACCCGAACGTCAACGGACGTGACGGCCTTTCCGCTGCGTCCGTCCCCAGACGGCGCATATCTCGAGGCACGCGTCACCGGCGTCACGTTTCCCGCGACGATGACCGCAAAGGTCAAGATCAAGCCCGACTCGCCTGAGTACCGGTTTGATTTCACCTTCGCTGCTGTGACACGGGACCCGGCGGCGGGACGCTCCGGACGTGCCACGTCGTCGAATCGTCCTGCGGTCTCTGGCCGCGCGACGCAATCGCCGCCACGCACCAACACGACGGCCACTGCCGCGCCCGCGCTCTCGGGCCCTGTAGCCACGCCGATTCCCGACACCATTCCGGACATCCTCGTGCTGATCAAGACACGCGACGGTGAGATCCGCGACCTGATCCGGCAGGGAAATTTCGCGGCGGTCTGGGTTCCGGCGTTTCAGGCCAAGGATCTCGCCGTGGCACTGGAGCCGCGCATTGGCCAGCTCGAGCCTGATGCGCGCGACGCCGCCGAGCCCGCGCTGCAGCGCCTGGTGCGCTTTGCGTGGCTGCTGGACTCCGTCGGCGATCTCGGCAACCGTCAGCAGATCGATGAGGCGTATGCAGGATTTGCGCGTGCGGTTGGCGACGTTGCCAGGGCCTTCGGAGGTGTGAAGTGAGTGGCACGCGCGAGGTGAGTGGCATCCCTAAAGGAATGGCCTACCGGCGACACTACGGGCGACACAAGGCGCAGGCTTTTGCACTCGCAATCGCCGCAGTCGTCAGCGCCTGGTCGATTCGCAGCGACGCACACAAACAAGTCACCTCGCCGTTCACGTTCAGCGAAGATGTGTTGCCGATCGTCAAGAGCCAGTGCGCGGCGTGTCATTCGCCCGGCGGTGTCGGACCAATGTCGCTACTGACACACGCGGACGCGGTGCCCTGGGCCGAATCGATTCGCGTCGAGCTCATGGCGGGCCACATGCCGCCATGGGGCATCGAGAGCGCGACGACGCGCTTTCGCAACCTGCAGCCGTTTTCGGCGCGCGAGATGAACGTGCTGCTCACGTGGTCGAGCGGTGGGACGCCGCCGGGCAAGCCTGACGCCGGACAGCGCGGCGGGGCCGACCTGACGGGCGCCCCCTCCCTCACGCAGTGGCCGCTTGGTGAACCGGAACTCACCGTGCCGCTGCGGCAGGCCACGATCGCCGTCGACGTGCAGACAACAGACGAGGAATTTCGAATTCCAATTCCCGCGCGGCCGCTTCGAGCAGTGGACCTCCTCCCGGGAACGGCCGCGATCGTTCGCCGCGCCACGATCTCTGTTCGCGCCATGGCGGACGCACGGGCCGCCGGCGTCACGCCGGAACGCGTCGTCGCGCTCTGGGTGCCCGGCGATCATCCGGTGCCGCTCGACGCAGGCGTCGGTTTTCAGGTCCCGGTGGGCGCTGAGCTGGTCGTGCGCATTCATTACCAGAAGACGTGGCAGTACGAGCGCCGCGCGGTGACGGATCAGAGCCGCGTCGGACTGTATTTCGCGGAGCCAGGAGCCGCCGAAGTGCAAGTGCTGCGCGCGTTCACGCCCGACGGCAGTCCCACGTTCATGACAACGGTCAACGAGAGTGTCCGGGCACTGGGTCTCTATGCCGATCCGAATCTGTCGGGTTCCGATGTCACGGTGATTGCGGAGCGACCCGACGGCTCGCGTGAGGAGCTGATCGCATTCCGGCCGCGAACCGAGTGGTCACGGCGTTACTGGTTCCGCGAGCCGATCCTGCTGCCTCGCGGCACGCGAATCCGGGTCAACGCGGCTCCTGAAGGCACACTGCCGGCGTCGCTGTCCCTGGCGCTCAACGTCCTGGCCGGCCAATAGGCTCAACCCCGCAGCGCCGCGCCTCCGGATCTCGAGCGCTACGGGAGGTCAAGAGCTCTTCGTACTAGACGTCCATCAGCTCGACGCACTTCTCGAGGCTCTTGACCGGATCCTTGCCGGGAGATGGTCGGTACTCGTGGGAGACGGGTCCGGTGAAGCCGGCGTCGGCGATCGTCTGGGCGACGAGCCGGTAGTTGAGCTCCTGCGTCTCGTCGATCTCATTGCGGCCCGGGACGCCCGCGGTATGGAAGTGGCTGATGTACGGCAGGCTTTCCTTGATGCGAGCGACGACGTCGCCGTCGGCAACCTGCACGTGGTAGATGTCGAAGAGCGCCTTGATGCGCGGCGAGTTCACGCGCTTGACGACGTCGAGCCCCCAGCCCCAGTGATCGAACACCTGGTCCGGACGTCCGAGGCGGTTGTCCGGATAGCGGGTGTTCATGATCTCCATCGCGATGATCACGTTCTTCTCTTCCGCGTAGGCCTTGACGCGATTGAAGAACGTGACGGCGTTCTCCGCCGCCTGCTCGTAGCCCATCCCACGGCGTTGACCGCCGATGGTAATCATCCGCTCGACGCCGTTCGCGTTGCAGACATCGATCGCTGCCTTCATCGCCTTCTCAGTGGCATCGTGCGCCTCGGGATGAATGACGCCGTTTTCAAACGTCACCCCCGTTGACGGCGCGCACGTGCAGATCAGGCCAAACTTCTTCATCGTCGGCCAGCTGGCCGGCTGCGCCAGCTCGAATCCGACCAGCCCGATACGCACCGCCTCGCGACACTGGTCCTCGAGCGTCATCTTCAGGTCGCCAAATGTCGTCAGGAACGCGCCCTGCCGGATGCGGCCCTTGCGCGGAATCTTCGGACCGTTGCCCGGCGTATACGGCGTGCCGGCCGGCGCCGGCGCTCCACCCGCACGCCCACCAGGCGCACCCTGTCGGCCGTCCTGCGCAGAAAGAAGCGCTGGAACCGCGGCAACGCCTGCACCGATCGTGGTCAGGAAGTCTCGTCTCTTCATGGCGCGGATTTTACCCCCTGAACCCACGAACCTATAAGATCCGTTGCCATGAGAAACATCATTCCCGGCCTCGTCCTCCTGCTGTCGAGCGCCGCGTTCGCGCAGGCGCCGAACGCCCCGGAGGTCGTCGGTGTCGGCAATTTTTCGCACGTCGTCCGCGACATGGATCGCGCCGTCGCCTTCTATCGCGACGTACTCGGCCTGGAGGTCGGCGCCAGCCAGCCGTTCAGCCCGAACCCCGCGATCATGCGGCTCGGCAACACGCTCGGCGCCCAGTCGAAGATGGTGCAGTTGCGCGTGCCCGGGTCCACGATGGGCGTCGAGCTGCTCGAGTACAAGGACATCGAGCGTCGGGTGCAGACTCCGCGGTTCTTCGATCCCGGAGCCGCAAACATGGCTCTCCGCGTCCGCGACCTCGCGCCGATCCTCGCGAAGCTGCCCGGTTCGGGCGCGAAGATCATCACCGAGGGCGGACAGCCGGCAACCGTGAACAACGGCAAGTTCGTCTTCCTGCAGGATCCTGACGGCTTCGTCGTCGAGCTGGCACAGACGGCACCGCCGGCGGACGCGCAGGTGCCGCCGACCGGCAACGTCTTCGGCGGGTCGTTCGAGCTGACGGTCAACGACAGCGAGCAGAGCGTCAAGTTCTACAAGGACATGCTCGGCATCGACATGCCGCTCGGCGCGGCGTTCAACGACAACCAGGTGATGGCGCGCACGGCCGGCGCTCCAGGCGCCAGCTTCCGTCAGAGCCGCGCAACGATTCCTGGCTCGTCGACGGTCTTCACGCTGATCGAGTTCAAGAACATCGCGCGAGCGCCACTCAGTGGCCGCGTTCAGGATCCCGGGACCGCGATTCTTCAGCTGCGCGTCCGCGATGTCGATGCGCTGGTGAAGAAGATGAAAGCCGCCGGCGTTCCCGTGGTGAGCACCGGTGGCGATGCCGTCGAACTCAGACCCGGCCTGAAGATCGCGATCGTCAAGGACCCGAACAATCTGATGCTGGAGTTGATTCAATAGGTCCGGCTAAAGCCGGACACTACGACTATGACTACGACCTGGTCGTGAGCCAGCGCGTCGGCGTCA
The DNA here is from genome assembly GCA_035647075.1 of Vicinamibacterales bacterium. Taxonomy (GTDB): domain Bacteria; phylum Acidobacteriota; class Vicinamibacteria; order Vicinamibacterales; family UBA2999; genus Gp6-AA40. Next base: position 35,370 of record DASROF010000251.1, read on the forward strand.
GCCGACCTGGAGGTCGAGCGCTATCGGCCTGTTGCGAAGAGCCGCTTGGCGGGAATCTGGATCGGCTCGTCGTCGTTGCGGTTCTGATCGTTGACCGCAGTCCACGTCATGTAGACCGAGTGCATTTCGTCCCACACCTGCTGCCCCCACGGCACCGGCCGTGTCGGATCCGGGTTCAGCGGATTCGCCGGGGAGTTGTCGTAGCTGGCCAGGTACTCGAGGATCGTTCCCCTCGGGACGCGTTCGGGCTTCGAGAGGACGTAATAGTTCTGCCAGGCGTCGTCCCAGTGCGGGATGTGCAGGAGCACTGACCGCATCCCATCCGGACGAATGATCGAGGCGGTCCCCAGCTGCGCGCGCAGGTGCATGTGCGGCCGCAACCCGTGAATGCGCGCCTCGCTTGGAAACTGGAACGCTCCGATTACTTCGTGCTTCTGAACCATCGGTGGAACAACGATGTTGCTGTTCAGCACGATGGTCGTATTGACCTGGGTGTGCACCGGCGTGCGCGCGAAGCGGAAGCCGATCTTGGACTGATCGGTCGTTTCCGTGCCGATCGCGTTGTAATGCATCTGAAACGAGACGCGCGTCCCCTTGGGGAAGAACTTGCCGTAGCCGTCACGCCAGACCATCGCCTCGAGTCCCGGCGAGTACAGGTGGACGTTCTGTCCGCCGGCGATGCCGTTGTCTGCCGGCATCGATGCTGACGCGACGGCGTGATGGACCACACGACGGTTGCCTGGCCGGACCTCGATCGCCTGAACCCAGGTGTCCTGCGGGAATTCGTAGTCCGTCGGCACCGTCATGTACGGGATGGTGCCGGTCGCTGGAATCTTCACCGGCTCCGCCATCGTCAGCACGAGATCCGGTTCGCCGATCTGCCAGCCATCCGAGAATTGCGGCAGCGCGGGCGCGTCCGCCGGGTTCCCTTCCTTTGCGCCGCCATTCACCCACGCCACGATCGTGGCGATCTCCGCGTCGGTCAGCCTCCGCGGGTCGCGGAAACTTCCGTAGTGCGGATCAGCATTCCACGGCGGCATCTGCCTGCTGGACACCGCTTTCCCGATCGAGACCGCCCACGGACGCGCGTCTTTATACGAAAGCAGGGAGAACGGCGCGACCTCGCCGGGACGATGGCAGTAGGCGCAGTTGGTGAAGAGAATCGGCGCGACGTCTTTGGCGAACGTCACGTCGCGCGGCGCAGAGGCATTCTGACCGGTCATGCCGGACGGATACGCCGCAACGGCGCCCAGCGCGATTCCCCAGACGATCAACAGTCGGCGCATCAGTGCCTGGTCCGGCTCAAGGCGGACACCACGGGGAGTTTACTTGAACCAGGCGTTCAGGGCGGTCATCTGCGACTCGTCCGTCTCGCCCAGCTTCATCGGCGTGACTGACACATATCCGTTCGCAACGGCCCACACGTCGGTGCCCTCGGGACCGCCCTCGGGGTTCTCCTTGTACACGTTCCAGTAGACCGTCCGCTCGGTTCCCGGGTGCTTTGTTTCAGCGTAGCTTTCGTCGCCGCCGTGCTGATTGGCCAACCGCGTCACGATGTAGCCCTTATACCCGCCTTGCGGCATTGCCGGGATGCTGACGTTCAAGAACGTCCGCGGCGGCATTCCGTACATCTTGGCGCGCCGCGCGACGCCGAGCACCTCCTCGGCCGCGTACGGGAGATCGCGCGGAACGCCGACGGTGGCCATCGATGCCGCGATTGCCGGCACACCGAGCATCGCTGCCTGACGCGCCGCGCCGAGCGTACCGGACACATACGTCGAGTACCCGAGGTTATAGCCGCGGTTGATGCCGGTGACGACGAGGTCCGGCAGCGGCTTCATGATGTTGCGGATCGCGACGTTCACCGTACTCGACGGCGTCGCTGTCAGTCCGATCGCCTTGAGCCCATTCGGGAGCGTCAGGTCGTCCCGGAAGATCGCGTCGGTGCTGGTGGAGATCGAATGGCCGGCGCCGCTGTGATTTTCGGCGGGCGCGATGACGGTCACGTCGCCGATCGCCTGCAGAATCTGCGCGAGCGCCGCAATGCCTGGTGCCCGAACACCGTCGTCATTGCTCACGAGGATGCGATACGGCGGTGGCTGACGCACCTGCTGCGCGGAAGCGGGCGCCAGAAGAATGGCCGCCGTCAGCAGGACGAGGAAGATCCGAACTCGCTGCATGGGCAACGAGATTAACAGGATCCCGTCACGTAGTGTCCGGCTTTAGCCGGAACCAGAATCAGGCGGTGGTGTACCGTCGTCGCGGCGTCACCAGTCTGACGATGCCCCACAGGAGCATGAACATCAGCACGAATGGCGCAAACACAATACTGAACACGGCACCAATGATCCCGAAGATCAACTTCATCACCACGGCCGTCAGCCCGAACACCAGACGAATCGGAAGCGTAATCAGCCAGATGAGTGAGAAGACGATCAGCAGCGGAAAGAAGATGGGCGCGCCGAGGGTGACGGCGGCAACCACGAGGGCACTGAAGAAGAGGAATTTCAGCATCCTACACGCGAGTTACGCGTCGACGCGGCCGAAGGTTCCTGCGGCGCTCTTACAGGAGTGCCCTACGCGGTAGCAGGCTTGATCGGGGGTACCTCATACAGGACGAGGCCGTGCTTGACCTCCTCCATCGCCAGGCGTTCCGCCTTGTAGACAGTTGGACGACTGGCATCCCAGCCGTCCTCCTCGTTCAGACGAAGGCGTGCGCCGCGGCGCAGCTGTTTCGCTCGCATCGCGGCCACGTCAACGAACAGAAACCGGCTGTGAATGGGGGGCGCCTGCGGCCGCTGAACAGGTTCCTCGACCGCTGGCTCAGAAGGGACCTCGGGTGTCTCGTCTGTCGGCTCCATGCGGAAAGACAGTAGCACTCAGAAGGCCTAAGGCCAAAGGCCCAGGGCCCAAGGGCTGTGCCCCCGGCCCTGGGTCCTGGCGCTTCGGCCTGACGCGTCGCAGTGGCCGTCAGACCACTTCGACGTTCACCGTTCGCGGCTTCGCTTCTTCCTTGAACGGCAGCGTGATGGTCAGCACGCCGTTCTTGTACTCAGCTGAGACCTTCGCGGCGTCTACCGTATTTGGCAGCGTGAACGAACGATGGAACGTGCCGTAGGAGCGCTCGATCCGCCGATAGTGCTCGTCCTTCACCTCGGGGTCGAACTTCTTGTCGCCCTTGATGAGGATCGTGCCGTTCTCGACGGTCACTTCGATGTCCTCACGCGCCATGCCCGGCAGCTCCGCGCGCAGCACCAGGTCGTGCTTGTCGGTTTCGTAAATGTCCACCGATGGCACCCAGCTGCCGCGGAACGCGGTGTCCTCGTCACGCAGATAGACGTTGCCGAACAGGCGGTTCAGGCGGTCCTGCATGGCCGCAAACTCCCGAAGCGGATCGACTTTGATAATCGCCATTTCTGTTTCCTCCCTGATAAGTTCCAGCGCCCAAGGCCGCGCGCTTACGCGTCGACGACCTCTCCTTCCTTCACGTCGTCGTTCTGGCGTTCCGAGGCCCGGGCCCCGGGGCCTGAGGCCTGCTGTTTGTAAAGCTGCTCAGCGACCGCGTGCGATACCTTTTGCAGATCGTCACTCGCCGTGCGAATCGACTCCAGGTTCTCGCCCTTCACCGCCTCGCGAACCGCGGCAATCGCGCTCTCCACGCGGCTCACATCCGTTGCCGGCAGTCGATCGCGGTTTTCGCTGATCGTCTTCTCGACGGAGTACGCGAGCGAGTCGGCCTGATTCCGCGCGTCGATCACCTCGCGACGCGATTTGTCGTCAGCCGCGTGCGCCTCAGCGTCCTTCACCATCCGGTCCACGTCGTCCTTGTTCAGGCCGGATGAATTGCTGATGGTGATCTTCTGCTCCTTGCCCGTTGCCACATCCTTGGCCGTCACGTTGACGATGCCATTGGCGTCGATGTCGAAGGCGACCTCGATCTGCGGCACGCCCCGCGGCGCCGGCGGCAGCCCCACCAGCTGGAAGCGGCCGAGCGTCCGGTTGTCGCGTGCCATCGGGCGCTCGCCCTGCAGGACGTGCACTTCGACGCTCGTCTGGTTGTCCGTCGCGGTCGAAAAGGTCTCGCTCTTCCGCGTCGGAATCGTCGTGTTGCGCGTGATCAGCGTGGTCATCACCCCGCCGAGCGTCTCGATGCCCAGCGACAGTGGCGTCACGTCGAGCAGCAGGACGTCCTTGACCTCGCCCTTCAGCACACCACCCTGCACCGCCGCGCCGACCGCCACGACTTCGTCAGGATTGACGCCCTTGTGCGGGTCCTTCCCGAAGAAGCTCTTCACGAGCTGCTGAATCTTCGGGACGCGCGTCGAGCCCCCAACGAGCACGATCTCGTCGATGTCCGACGGCTGCAACCCCGCGTCGGCCAGCGCCTGGCGCACCGGTCCCATCGATCGTTCCAGCAGATCGTCCACGAGCTGCTCGAACGTGGCCCGCGTCAGCTTCAACTGCAGATGCTTCGGACCTGACTGATCCGCCGTGACGAACGGCAGGTTGATGTCTGTCTCCGCCACGGTGGAGAGCTCGATCTTGGCCTTCTCCGCCGCTTCCTTCAGGCGCTGGAGGGCCATTCGGTCCTTGCCGAGGTCGATACCGTCCGACTTCTTGAACTCCGCGACCATCCATTCGATGACACGCTGATCGAGATCGTCGCCACCAAGATGTGTATCGCCGTTGGTCGCCTTCACTTCGACGACCCCCTCGCCTACCTCGAGAATCGAGATGTCGAAGGTGCCGCCGCCGAAGTCGTACACCGCGATGGTTTCGTCCTTCTTCTTGTCGAGGCCGTACGCGAGCGCCGCCGCGGTCGGCTCGTTGACGATGCGCAGGACGTTCAGTCCGGCGATCTTGCCGGCGTCCTTCGTCGCCTGCCGCTGCGCGTCATTGAAGTACGCCGGCACCGTGATCACGGCGTCCGTGACCTTCTGACCGAGGTGATCCTCGGCGGCGGTCTTCAGCTTCTGGAGGATGACGGCCGAAATCTCCGGCGGCGAATAGCGCTTGCCGCGCACCTCCACCCACGCGTCGCCGTTGTCCGCCTTCACGACCTGGTACGGCACCCGGCTCGTCTCCTGCGAGACCTCGGAATGCTTCCGGCCCATGAAGCGCTTGATTGAAAAGATCGTGTTCTCCGGATTCGTCACGGCCTGGCGCTTCGCAATCTGACCCACCAGCCGCTCGCCGTCCTTCGAAAAGCCGACGACCGACGGCGTGGTGCGTCCCCCCTCCTGGTTCACGATGACCAGCGGTTCCCCGCCTTCCATCACCGCGACCACGGAATTCGTCGTGCCGAGGTCGATCCCTATAACTTTGCTCATTTGTTCCCCCGTGGAGACATGATAACCGCTATCTGAGTCTTTTTCAAGCATCTAATCTTAGTTATATACGCTCATATTATGCCCATACTTGGCGAGCTGAAGGCAACACTTGAGCAATACCGTCAGGGGGCGTAGCCTTGCGGCCCATGAACGGCACATCGACGAAACGGCAGCGATGGATTCCTCTGGCAACGAGCGCCGTTCTAGCGCTCGTGCTCATCGGCAGCGCCAGCCTCATCAACGGGTGGTTGTATGGCGGACTGCTTCTCGCCGCATGGGCTCTGCTGACCTACGGCGTCAGGGCGTTTGTGATGCAGCGATCACGACTCGTGCTCGTCAGCCTGACGTCACTGGTTCTCGCGTTCATGCTGTGGGACTACACCGCGCGGCAACCGCGTATCGGCATCGATGAGGTCCAACTTCGCAAGGTGCCCTCGACCGTCGTACCGGGATCAGTCGAACTGATGTTGCGGAACGCGGGCGGCGATCCTGCGGACATCACCGTGGTGTCGGTTGGACATCTGGGTGAGACGTTCAGCAACGGCGGGTCGCGGGCGACCAAGGTCGAAGCGGACCTCACCGAGCGGCTGACGCGCGCCCAACCGATGCCACCCTCGGGAACGCTCGCGGTCCCGTCGAAGCAGACGGCGACCGTGAGCGTCGAGGTGCCCTTTTCGGAGCGCGCGTGGGTGTTCGACCGCGGCGAGTCGACGCTGCTCGTCGCCGGCCGTATCCGTTATCGCGACCGCGTGTTCCGGCGCGAGAAGGAGTTCTGCCAGTTCCTGAACCTGCGATCCAACTCGTGGGTGGCGTGTCCGTTCCTCAATCACTGATGCCACGCACGTGGAACGCGGACCTGACGAACTGCTTCGCAGGATCGAGGCGCTGCGTGCCGATCGAACTTCCGGTGCCTCCGCGCTCGTCCAGGAAGCGATTGCCATCCTCGCCTCCGCACGCGCGGCACACACGGACATCGATTCCATTGCGCGATTGATATGCACGGCACAACCCAGCATGGCGTCGATGTGGAATGCAGCAGCCGCTGCCCTGTCTGACGACCCGGATCGCCTGAACCGATTCGCTGAACGGCTTCGGCGCGCCCCCGCTGCGATTGCCCGATTCGCCACCAGCCATTTCGCTGAAGACGCCGGACGGCAGATGCGTGTGGTCACGCTCTCCTATAGCAGCTCGGTCCTCGTCGCCCTCAATGCGATTCGAAAGATTCGCCCGCTTGCCGTCTCCTGCAGCGAGAGCCGTCCTGCTCTTGAAGGGCGCCGGCTCGCCACCGACCTTGCCGCAGCAGGAGTGCCGGTGACGCTCTTCAGCGATAGCGCGATCGCCCACGCGCTCGATGATGCGGACGCCGTCATGGTCGGCGCCGACGCCATCGCGCCATCGTGGTTTCTCAATAAGTCCGGAACGAGAATGCTGGCCGCCGCAGCCGCCCAGCGCGGAGTGCCCGTCTATGTGATCGCTGCACGTGACAAGTTCGTGCGACAGCAGATCGCAGACGGCCTCGTCATCCGCAGTGGCGACGCCACCGAAATCTGGGCCACGCCTCCCCCCGGCGTCGACGTACGGAATCCGTATTTCGAATCGACGCCGTTCGATCTGGTGACCGCCGTCATCAGTGACGTCGGCATTCTGGGAACCGGAATGATTCCGGATGTGTGCGAACATTAGCCTCAGTGGCGCAGTTCTCGTTCATTCCCTCTGGTGAAGCGCGCGAACTCGCGGACGATGTCCGCGAGCTGTTCGAGGATCTGGCAGCGACGCTTCCGCACGAGCTTCGCGCGCCTTCGGGTGAATGCCACCCGACGCTCGACGTGCTCGAGACGGACGAGGCGGTTGAAGTCGTTGTCGATGTCAGCGGCATTCCTGCGGACGCGCTCCGGGTGGTGTTTCGCGCGGCCGTTCTGTTGATTGCCGGCGAAAAAGCCCCACCGAGGTCAAGCGCAGATCAGACGTTCCACCATGTGGAGCGGGAGTTTGGCCGCTTCGCCCGCGCCGTCCGGCTCAACGGAGCGTTCGACATCCCGCAAGCGCGCGCCACGGTTGAAGACGGCGAGCTGACGATCGTCCTGCCGAAGCTGCTGGAGCGCCGCGATCAGGCACACCGCATCCCGGTGACGGTCGGCTCGTCCTGAACGAACGCGAGCGAGTCGAAGGACGAAGGATGCGAATTCTCTTCATCGGCGATATCGTCGGCAAACCCGGGCGCGAGGTCCTGCGTAAGGGACTGCGCCCGTTGATCGATCACTTCGGCGTGGAGTTCGTCATCGCCAACGTCGAGAATGCGGCCGCCGGCTTCGGCATCACCAAGGACATCGGCGACGCCATCCTGGACTGGGGCGTCGAGGTGATGACGTCTGGCAATCACATCTGGGACAAGAAGGAAGTCCTCGACTACATCCCGACGGAACCGCGACTGTTGCGCCCCGCGAACTATCCGGCCGGCGTACCTGGCCGCGGTGCGTATGTGGCGCACACCGGCGATGGCCGTGCGGTGGGCGTCATCAACGCCATGGGCCGCGTGTTCATGCTGAGCATCGACGACCCCTTCCAGGTCGTGCTGCGCGAGATCGAGGCGATGCGCGCGAAGACCAGGATCATCATTGTCGACTTTCATGCGGAAGCGACCAGCGAGAAGATCGCCATGGGATGGCATCTCGATGGGAAGGTCACGCTGGTCGTCGGCACCCATACGCACGTGCAGACGGCGGACGAGCGCATCCTGCCAAACGGGACGGCCTACCTGACCGATGCGGGCATGACCGGCCCACACGATTCGATCATCGGCATGGAGCGCGAGCCCGCGCTGGCGCGGTTTCTGAACGGCATGCCGTCGCGATTCGAGCCGGCCACCGGGAATCCGCGAGTGAACGGCGTGATCGTCGACGCCGACGACAAGACCGGACGTGCGCTCGCCGTGCGACGCATCAGCTACTCGGAACGCGAGGTGATGCAGCTTGAAGCCGGTGCGGCCGCGGCGCTTCACACGTCTGCTCCACACCCGTGAGTTCTTTCTTCGATCTCCCCTTCGAGGAACCCGCCTCCGCAGAAGCGGCGGGAGGCAAGGATGAGCCGATGGCGGCGACGCCATTGCCCCCGGAGCCCGACACACGACGCATCCTGACCGTTTCGCAACTGACCGCGCGGATCCGCACGCTGCTCGAAGAGCAGTTCTTCGAAGTATGGGTGGAAGGCGAGCTCTCGAACTGCAAAGTGTGGACGTCGGGCCACATGTATTTCACGCTCAAGGATCGCGGGTCGCAGATCAAAGGGGTGATGTTCGGTTCGGCGCTGCGGCTGCTGCGATTCAAGCCGCAGGACGGCTTGCGTGTTGTGGCACGGGGTCGTGTCAGCGTCTACGGACCGAAGGGCGAGTACCAGATCGCGTGCGAGCACATGGAGCCCGAAGGGCTTGGTGCACGACAGCTGGCCTTCGAGCAACTGAAGGAACGGCTGGCCGCCGCCGGATTCTTCGACCCGCAGCGGAAACGTCCGCTTCCCGCGCTGCCGCGCAAGATCGGCATCGTCACGTCCCTGGACGGAGCCGCCGTTCGCGACATCATCAAAGTGCTGCGCCGTCGCTATACGAACGCGCACCTCGTCATCCGGCCAACGCGGGTGCAGGGCGACGGGGCTGCGATGGACATCATGCGCGCCGTGCGCGCGATTGGACGCGTGCCAGACGTCGACGTGGTCATCATCGGACGTGGCGGCGGATCGATCGAGGATCTGTGGGCCTTCAACGAAGAAGTCGTGGCGCGAGCCATCGCCGGCTGCCCCGTCCCCACGATCTCCGCCGTCGGTCACGAGACGGACGTCACGATCGCGGACTTCGTCGCGGACCTTCGCGCACCCACGCCGTCGGCGGCCGCCGAGATGGTGGTGTCGCGCAAAGACGACTTCTGTGCGCGAATCGACCGCCTGTCGCAACAGCTCGCGAGAACGATGGACGCACGGCTGCATCGATTGGACGCGCGACTCCGGTTACTCGAATCACGATCGGGCTACGCTGGCGCACACGGCCGAATCGCGATGCGCAGCCGCCACGCCGCCGAGCTGAGCCACGAACTGCGCCGTGCCATTCGCGAGCAGCTGGCGCGGCGTGAGCGCGCCTATCACGCCCTGCGTCTGAAGCTGGAGACCTTCGACCTGCGTCGCCGCCTTGGCTCGATTCGCACACGACTGGTCGCCGCGGACGGTCAGCTTGGCGCCGCGTTCACACGCGCGCATCATCGTCACGATGCGCGACTCCGGACTGCGGTGGCGAGGCTGGAAAGTCTGAGCCCGCTTGCCGTTCTCGGGCGGGGCTACGCGGTCTGCTGGGACGCCGACCGGACACGCGTGATCCGTGACGCGTCGTCCGTGAGCCCGGGGGATCGTGTGCGGGTCACCTTGAACCGCGGCGAATTGGACTGTGAGGTCAGCAAAGGCGGACCCGGCTGAATGTATGGATCCAACCATCAAAGACTTTGAAGCAGCGCTGACGGAGCTCGACACCATCGTCAAGAAGCTCGAGGACGGCGACATCCCCCTCGAACAGTCGTTGCAGCTCTTCGAGCGCGGCGTGCAGCTCTCCCGGTTCTGCCATGCGCGACTGGAAGAAGCCGAGCGGCGCATCGAGATCCTGAACGAGCGCGGCCAGCTGCAGGACGCACCCGCCGGGCTGCTCACCGACGACGGCGATACGCTGAAGGCCAAGGGCAAAAGTTGAAGGGCAAAAGTTAGAGGGTGGAATACATCGCCGCTCGTCGCGCGGAGGTCGAACAGGCGCTCGCGGTCATCCTGCCGCCACTGTCAGCCTGCCCACAGGTCGTTCGTGATGCGATGTCGTACAGCCTGCTCGCAGGCGGCAAGCGGCTGCGTCCGGTGCTGTGTCTGGCAAGCGCCGACGCCGTCGGCGGCAATCGCGCGATGGCCTTGCCGGCCGCGTGCGCGATCGAGCTCATCCACACCTACTCGCTGATCCACGACGATCTGCCGGCGATGGACAACGACACCATGCGCCGGGGCCAGCCCACGCTCCACGTGGTCGCCGGCGAGGGGATGGCCATTCTCGCTGGCGATGGCCTGCTCACGCAGGCGTTTCATCACCTGGCCAGCGAGCCGCACAGCTCGGATCCGGAAATCATCGCGCGCAAACTGCAGGTGATCGAAATGATCGCTGCGGCGGCTGGGCCCACGGGGATGGTAGGCGGCCAGGCGATCGATCTCGCGAGCGTCACACCCGATCCACATGGACGAACCGCGCCGCCCCTCGACGAGCAGGGAGTGCGCACGATGCATCGCAAGAAGACCGGTGCTCTCATTCGCGTGTCCGGCAGCGCCGGGGCGGTGATGGGTGGTGGCAGTCCCGATCAGGTGGCCGCCATCGACGACGCGGCTGGGGAATTCGGATTGGCGTTTCAGATCGTCGACGACATCCTCGACGTCGAGGGCGTATCAGCGAGCCTTGGCAAGACAGCCGGCAAGGATGCTGCGTCAGGGAAACCGACCTACCCGTCGATGTACGGCGTCGATGTCTCGCGGCGCATGGCGCAGAAATGCCTGCAGCGGGCCGAGAGCCGGCTCAGCGCCGCGGGTGTCACGGATGAGCGGCTTCTGAGCATCGGGCGGTGGATCGTCGAGCGGTCGAATTGAGGTCCGCCTGAAAGCGGACCATCGATGGCAAAGATTCGTCTCGATCAGCTCGTCGTTGAACGGGGACTTGCGCCGTCGCGCGAACGCGCACGCGCCATGATTCTCGCCGGGCAGGTTCTGGTTGCTGGACGAGCCATGACCAAGGCCGGTACTGCTGTCGCTCACGACGCCGCTATCGAGCTGCTGGAGCCCGATCATCCGTACGTCGGGCGCGGTGGGGTCAAGCTCGCGCACGCCCTCGACACATTCACCATCGCCGTGGCTGGACGCGAGTGCCTCGACATCGGCGCGTCCACGGGTGGCTTCACTGACGTGCTGCTCCAGCGCGGCGCCGCGCGTGTCGTGGCCCTGGACGTGGGACATGGGCAGATTGACTGGACGATCCGTAACGATCCGCGCGTCGTGGTCATCGAACGCTTCAACGCACGTCATTTGACCCCCGCCGAACTCCCCAGCCTCGTCGATCTCGTGGTCATCGACGTGTCGTTCATCTCCCTGCGGCAGATCTTTCCGGCCGTCCCGCCGCTGCTTCGACCCGCTGCGGACGTGGTGGCGCTGGTGAAGCCGCAGTTCGAGGCCGGCCGGGCGGAGGTCGGCAAAGGCATCATTCACGACACCGCGGTGCACGAACGGGTGCTGGCGGAAGTGTCGGCGGCGGCGGCTGCGATAGGATTGACTCCAACAGGCTCGACTCCGTCGCCCATCACGGGTCAGAAGGGTAACGTCGAGTTCCTCCTTCATCTTCGCGCGCCATGACGTCATCGCCGGGATCGTCCGCCGTTCGCATCGCGCGTGTCGGCATAGTTGCCAAACGCGGCCTGCGGGCGGCGTCTGATCATCTCGAGCGGCTGGCCGCCTGGCTGCGCGAGCGCCAGATCGACGTGCTCTTCGATACCGAAACCGCCAGCCTCGCGAGCCGCGACACTGTTGCCCGCTCGTACTCGCGCGACGAGATTCCACAGCACGTCGATCTGATCGTCGTGATGGGCGGCGATGGGACGCTGCTGAGCATGGCGACGCGAATCGCCGAGGCCGGCCGCGACATCCCGATCCTCGGCGTGAACTTCGGCAGCCTCGGATTCCTGACGGAGATCAGGATCGACGAGCTCTATCCCGCGCTGCAGTCGGTGATGGACGGCACCGCGACGATCGATCAGCGAGCGATGCTCGCCGCCTCCGCGTACCGCTCACGCGAGCCGTTCGATTCGCGCATCGTGCTCAACGATGTGGTGTTCACGAAGGCGGCGCTCTCGCGCATCATCGAGTTGTCGGTCTCGTTGAGCACCGGCGTGGTGACCAGGGTGAAAGCCGACGGACTGATCATCGCCAGTGCCACCGGTTCAACCGCCTACAATCTCGCCGCTGGCGGGCCGATCGTCCACCCGCGCGTCGACGCGATCGCGATTACTCCGATCGCGCCACATACGCTGACGAACAGGCCCATCGTGATTCCCGGCAGCGAGACGATCGAGGTGCGGCCCAACATCAGTGAAGGCGCCGACGAAGTCTTCGTCACCTACGACGGTCAGGCCGGGTATCCGCTGCAGAAGGGCGACATGGTGGCCGTGCGTAAGTCCGACCGCTGCCTGCGGCTCGTGAAAGCGCCCGCGCGCAGCTACTTTGAAGTGCTGCGCGAGAAGTTGCATTGGGGTGAGCGATGAAACGCCGTGCCCTGACTGGAGAGCAGCAATGAAGATTCGAATAGTCGCGATCGTCGCGACAATCGCGCTCGTAATGTCGATGACGCCGGCGGCGCAGACACCACCGCGCGTGACGGCGCTGCGCCTCTACGTCTTCGAGAACGGCTTCATCCGCGGCCTCGACACGAAGCTGTTCAACCTGCCGCGCGAGGAAGTGAAAGAGCCGGACTTCGTCAACAGCTCGTACCTCATCGTGCACCCGCGCGGGACACTGCAATTCGATTCCGGCGGCATCCCTGACGGCCAGTTCAAGGCCGATGGCGCACCGGTGACGGAAGGTGTGATGTCGGCGACGAAGCCGCTCCTGCCCCAGCTCGCCGCGGCGGGCTATAAACCTGGCGACATTACGTACTTCGCCCTCTCGCATTACCACTCCGATCACACCGGCAACGCCAACGCTTTCGCCGGCTCCACGTGGATCACGCAGAAGGCCGAGCGCGACTTCATGTTCGGCGACAAGCCGGAGGGGATCATTCAGCCGGCAACGTACTCCGCGCTCAAGGGCGCAAAGACGCGCGTCCTCGACAACGAAGAGTTCGACGTCTTCGGCGATGGCACGGTGCGACTGATCCCAACACCGGGCCACACTCCGGGGCACCAGGTGCTGCTCGTCCGGCTCCCGAAGCGCGGTCTGGTGCTCCTCGCCGGCGACCTCTATCACTATCCCGAGGAACGGACCAAGGGGACCACGCCGACGTTCGAGTTCAATGCGGAGCAATCGAAGGTGTCGCGCGCAAAAGTCGAGGCGCTGCTGAAGCAGACGAAAGCCGAGCTCTGGATCGAGCACGACATGGCCACGCACGCGAAGCTCCCGAAGTC
>DASROF010000252.1:0-22834 GCA_035647075.1 Vicinamibacterales bacterium
CTACCAGATCGAGCCGCTTGGCGTGGTGGTCGCCCGCAACCGTGACGACATCATCGCCACGGTTCGTCTTTGCCATGAATTCCGCTGCCCGCTGACGCTGCGCGGAGGCGGCACCTCGCAGGCCGGCCAGACCGTCGGCAGCGGCATCATCCTCGACACGTCGAAGTACGTGAACCGCCTGCTCGACGTGGATATCGATCGCCGCATCGCCCGTGTCGAGCCTGGCATCGTCCTCGACGAGCTGAACGCGCAGCTCAAGCCGCATAACCTGCGCTTCGCGCCGGACATCTCGACGGCAAGCCGCGCCACGCTCGGCGGCATGATGGCCAACAACTCCGCCGGCGCACGGTCGGTGCTCTATGGCATCACCCTGCACCATGTGCTGGAGCAGGAAGTGGTGTTCGCCGATGGCAGCGTCGCCCGCCTGCGCGACCTCGCCCCTCCCGAACTGGACGCACTCTGCGCAGAAGACTCGATTCACGGCCGCGGGTCGCGTGTTGTCCGCCGGCTTGCCTCCGAGTGTGCTGAAGAAATCGAGCGCCGTTACCCGAAACTGCTCCGCCGCGTCGCCGGCTACAACCTGAACGAGTTCGCGAAGGCCGATCAGCCGTTCAATCTCTCGCGGCTGATGGTTGGCTCAGAGGGCACGCTCGGCGTCGTCATCGAAGCCACGGTCAAGCTGGTGCCACTGCCAAAGGCCAAGGCGGTGATGGCGATCGAGTTCGCCACGCTGCTCGAGGCGCTCGAGGCGGCGCCGCTGATCCTTCGACACGCGCCGTCGGCGGTCGAGGTCATGGACAAGTTCATCCTCGACCACACCACCCAGAACGCCGAACTGCAGCGCCGGCGTCAGACGTTCATCAGCGGCGATCCAGGCGCCCTGCTGTGCGTCGAGTTCTACGGGGATCGCGCCGAGGATCTGCCGCCGCGACTGCAGGCGCTCGAGCGCCATCTCAGCTCCAACAATCTGGGCTACCGCTACTTCCACGCGCTCGATCCCGCCGCCCAGGCACGCATCTGGAGCGTGCGCGAGGCCGGACTCGGTCTGTCGATGGCGATGAAGGACGACAACAAGTCGTTGTCCTTCGTTGAAGATACCGCCGTCGCCCCCGAACGGCTGCGCGATTACATCGATCGCTTCCTCACAATCGTCCGTGCGCATGGCACGTCCGCCGGCGTGTACGCGCACGCGTCGGTCGGCTGCCTGCACGTGCGGCCGGTAGTGAATCTCAAGACCGAAGCCGGCGTGAAGACCTTTGAATCGCTCGCGACGGCGATCTCCGATCTGGTTCTCGAGTTCAACGGCGCGCTGTCCGGCGAACACGGAGATGGGCTGGTCCGCAGCCCGTTCATGCGGAAGATGTTCGGGCCGGTCCTCTACGACGCCTTTCGCGAGATCAAACGGACGTTCGATCCTCACGGCATTCTCAACCCCGGAAAGATCGTCGACGCTCCGCCGCTGGTCTCGAACCTCCGCTACGGCCCTGCCTATCGATCGCGTGTACCAGAGACGTGGTTCGACTACTCGGCCTGGGGCGGAATGAACGGCGCCGTCGAGATGTGCAGCGGCCTCGGCGCGTGCCGCAAGACGCTCGACGGGACGATGTGCCCGTCGTATATGGCGACGAAGGAAGAAGCGCACTCGACGCGAGGACGTGCGAACGCGCTGCGCCTGGTGATGGCCGGCCGCCTCGACGAATCCGGGCTGGGCGACGAGGGCGTCCGCAAGGTGCTCGACCTGTGCCTGGAGTGCCGGGCCTGCAAGGCCGAGTGTCCGGTAGGCGTTGACGTCGCGCGGTTCAAGAGCGAGTTCCTGGCCGACTACTGGAGCCGGCACGGCACGCCGCTGCATGCGCGCGCCCTCGGGCACGTTCATGCCCTCTCAGTCTGGGCAAGCCGGATGCCTGGTGTCGCGAACGCACTGATCAACAGCGCGCCGGTTCGCGCACTGAACGCACGGCTGCTTGGCGTGCATCCGGATCGCGCCCTTCCGCGATGGGCGTCTCGAACGCTGCGGGCTCGATGGCTCGACGGAACTCGTCAGACACCTGTGGGAACCACCTATCTCTTCAACGACACGTTCACGAACTACTTCCACCCGGAGATCGGGCTCGCCGCGCGCACCGTTCTGGAGGCGACCGGCGTCACGGTGGGTCTGGCGGCCAACGTCTGCTGCGGGCGGCCGCTCATCTCGAAGGGCCTGCTGAAAGATGCGCGCGACCTCGCATCGCGCAACACGAAGTATCTGGCGTCGCTTCTGGGTCGGGCTGAAGCCGGTCACTACATCTTTCTCGAACCGAGCTGCCTGTCGGCGATACGCGAAGACGTGCCCGCGCTGCTGCGTGGCGAAGAACAGCAGCAGGCGCTGCGTGTGGCCGAGAGCTGTATCTCGTTCGAAGAATTTGTCGGCCACCAGATGGGCCGACCTGAAGGTCGGGCCCTACCTATCGAAGGAGGTCCGTCGCGGATCCTGCTTCACGGGCACTGTCATCAGAAGTCGATGGGTAGCATCCCGGCGGCAAAGGCGCTGCTGGAGCGAATTCCCGGAGCGCAGGTGGTCGATCTCGATGCGGGATGCTGCGGTATGGCGGGATCATTCGGCTATGCGCGTGAGCACTTCGACGTCTCGCGCCAGATCGGCGAGCGGCGGCTGCTCCCTGCGGCGCGCGGGCTGAAGCCGGGCGAGATACTCGTCGCCGCCGGCACGTCGTGCCGTCAGCAGGTGGCGGACTTCACCGGGGTCCGCGCCCTGCATCCCGCGGAACTGCTGGCAACGCTGCTCAGACCGGCTTTGCCTTGAGAATGCCGATCTGGATCAGCATGCCCGTGAAGTCGTAGATGCGCTGCTCGCGGACGATCTTCCCTCCCCGCAGCTCGAACATCATCACCGTCCGCAGCTTGAATCCGCGGCCGCTTGGCGCGATGCCCATGAACCCGCCGATGTTCGTGCCCTCGCACATCCCGATCACGCCGACATGCTGGCCATCGACGATGGGCGGGTCGAACGTCGCCTTGAGATCCAGGAACGCATCAAAGAACGCACGGAGGTTCCGCTCGGCGTCGGCCTTGCCGTGCCGGCCGCTCATCGGACTCTCGATCACGACATCGTCCGCGTAGTCGGCGGCGAGCCGTGCGGCGTCGAGATCGTCAAAGGCCTCCTGCCGCCGCGCGAACATGGCGAGGATCTCGTCGCGCGTCAACTCTGTGGCTGATGAAGCGACTGACGTCTGCCTCTGGTGGTCCGTCGACATACGCACCTCCCGTGTGGCGCGGATTATGGAACTTTTTCCTTTCTACCTGCAATCACCTTCCTAACGCCGGATCTCAAGGACTGTCGCGAATCTGCGTAAGGACACGCCATGTATCGCTGCATCACGAGTCTGCTTGCCGCTGCGCTGGTCGCCGCAGCCGAGGCGCAATCGCAGGTAACACCGACATTCGAAGTCGCCTCGGTCAAACAAAGCGTCGGCGACCCTGGATCGTCGTCCTCGAACGACTCTCCTGACAGGTATGCGGCCACCAATATGCCGCTTCGACGCCTGATCGCCTTCGCGTACCGCATCCATCCGGCGGGGGCCCGTCGAGTTCCTGATCATCGACAGGATCGAACGGCCCTCGCCAGATTGAGCCCGCGTCCGCCTGACGCGGACACTACGGCTGAATGTTGAATCTCACCCCGACCATCGCCGACCGCGGCATCCCGGGATAACCGAGCGCACCTTCGTAGACCTCGTCGAAAAGGTTGTCGGCGCGGAAGTAGATCGTTGCGGCGCGCTGTGCTCTGAATTCGACCCCGACCCCCGACACGGTATAGCCAGGGTTGACGCTGATCTCGCCAGACGTGAACGCCGGCGTCAGCAGTCCGATGAACGACGAGTCGTGCCGCTGCCCGACGATCCGCGTATCCCAGTGTGCACCTACCGGGCCCCGGCGGTAGTCGATGCGCAACGTCCCCGAATGCTTCGGCCGGCGCAGAAGCGGCTGTCCGGGCCGGAACTGCGCGTCGAGGTCG
The DNA here is from genome assembly GCA_035647075.1 of Vicinamibacterales bacterium. Taxonomy (GTDB): domain Bacteria; phylum Acidobacteriota; class Vicinamibacteria; order Vicinamibacterales; family UBA2999; genus Gp6-AA40. The sequence goes on from DASROF010000252.1 coordinate 4,013, forward strand.
GTCGTTTCGATGACCTCGGTCGGAACGTACGCGTAAGTGACGGCCGCCGTCACGCCGGTGTAGGGTCGCTGCAGAGCGCCTTCGAGCTCCAGTCCGTGAGCGTTGGAGCCGGCGATGTTCACGTAGTCCGGCTGCCCGTCCGGTGCGAAAAATGGGCTCGTCGAGCGGAACTCAATCTGATCGCGGTAATGGTTGCTGAACACCGTGGCGCTCGTGCGCACGCGTTGATCGGCGAGGGTGATCTCCACGCCGGCATCCATCGATCGCGCCCGTTCGACTTTCAGATCCGGGCTCGAGTCGGCGAACGATCCGCCAAACCGCTCGAAGAAGTTCGGCGACTTGATGCCCTTGCCGATATTCCCGAACACCTTCACCGATGACACAGCACCTGGCCCGGCTGGCAGCAGGTAGCCGCCGGCCGACACTCTCGGGCTGAAGAAGGCGTCGTACATCGACTTGTCGTCGACACGCGCGCCGACCATCGCAAACCAGCGATCGCCCACGCTGAACTGCTGTTGCGCGAACACCGCATTGTTCGTGAGTTCCTGGGATGACTCCAGTGCGTTGGTCTCACGCTCCCATTCGTAGCCGACCGTCAAGCGCTGCCCGTCTCCCCACAACAGGTCGCCGGCGTACTTGAACGCCGGTCGCCGAAACTGCGTGCGGCTGTTGAACGGAAAATCGCCGAAGCCAAACGGCGTTGACGCGACGAACTGGCCGGCAGGGAGCGTCGAAGAGGCCAGCGAGTTGAATTCGGAAGCAGTGAGCAGTCGCACGAGGCGCGGACCGTCCGGGAAGATCGCTCCGGGGGTGCCTGACAGTAACGCGTAGACGTTGACTGTCGGATCGGTGCCGGTGTCGGCCGACAGATTGTTGGCACGGTAGTAATTGACAGTCGCGGTGCCCGCGTACCGCGCGCCTGTCGTGTGGTTCAAGTTCAGAAGCCAGTTGAAGTCTTTCGTTTCGGCCGTGCCGCCGGTGTTGAGAATCCCGTACGCGATTTGACCGGCGAGCCGGCCGTCGGCATCGCTGTAGCGGATGCCGGTGCGGAAAGACGCGCGCGGCCCGATCGAGTTGCCGACGGAGACGTCGAGCGCGGTCTGGTCGAAGTGATCGTCCTCAGGAAGTCGACTTGAGAACGCGCCGTCGGTGCGACGCGCTGCCACGCCGAGCGTGTAGTCGAGGCGATCGCGGTCGCCACCCGTCAACCAGGCATCCGCGCGAGTCGTCTTGAACGAGCCACTCTCGAACGATCCGCTCAGGCGCGGAACGTCCGTCGCCACAGCCCGCTTGGTGATGACGTGCACCACCGCACCCATGGCGTCGGAGCCGTATAGTGCGGACTGTGCGCCACGCACGACTTCGACGCGTTCGATCTCCCCGGCAGCCACGCGGCTGAAGTCGAACGTGCCGCCGCTCATGTTGACGCGGACACCGTCGATGAGCACGAGGTTGTAGTCGGACTCTCCACCGCGGGCGAAGAGCGCCGTGGGCGCACCTTCGCGGCCCGACGATTCGACCGCCACGCCGGGCACGAACCGCATCACATCGGCGAGCGACGCAGCGCCGAGGGTGTCGATCTCCTGCGCGGTGACAACGGTGACCGACTGCGTGATGCGCGCCAGGCTCTCCGGAGATCTGGTGGCCGTCACAACGACGGTGTCAGCAAGACGACCGACCTGCAGACGCAAGTCACGTCTGGTGTCGCCTTCGACGCCGGTCACCTTCACGACTTCCTCTCCGAATCCCGCGAGGCGGGCAATCAGCGTGAACGGCACGCCCGCCGCGACCCTGAGCTCGTACCGTCCATCGTTGCCGGTCGTGGCTGCGGAAACGACGCTGTCGGCGACGCTCAGCTGCACGACCGCTCCGGACACCAGGGCTCCCGACGCGTCCCGGACGACGCCGGTTACCGTGACGGTCTGTTGAGCGAGAAGGGAGACGGACAGGCAGACAATGAACAGGGAACGGAGTGCAATTCGAAGCATGACCAGCAGTCTAGGTGAGCAGCGTCGCGGATGGTCCTGAAGAGTTTCTGAAATGCGCTTCAGGCGACGCATATATAAGGTCACGGGCGTCCGGCAAGTCTGACGAAAACTTCAGGATTGGGGCGAGTGCCCAGCGGGAGCACGTCCTTCGCCAAGCCGTCACTCGATGACGAACATTTCAGGAACTCTTCACGTTCGCGCACGCGGCCGCTTCGTACACTGCGAAGTAGATGCGTGTGCTCGTTGTCGAAGACGAACTGAAGATCGCCGAGGCGCTGCGCGACGGGCTCGAGGCAGAGCGATACGACGTCTCCCTGGAGCGCACGGGTGAGGCGGCCTTCTATCGCGCGTCGACCGAGGACTTTGATCTGCTGCTGATGGACCTGGGCCTGCCAGGCCGCGACGGCCTCGAGGTGATCGCCGCGCTGCGCCGCAACGATCGCCACACTCCGATCATCGTCTTGACCGCCCGTGACGCGGTCGGAGCGCGCGTCAGCGGCCTCGATGCCGGTGCAGACGACTACCTCGTCAAACCGTTCGCGTTCGAGGAACTGCTCGCGCGGATGCGCGCGCTGATGCGGCGGGATTCCGGTCACCCGCAGCTCCTGATGACCGCCGGTCCGCTCGTCGTGGACGTCCTGAAGCGCACTGTGACGCGCGACGGTGAGCGCATCGACGTGACGATGCGCGAATTCGATGTTCTCGAATGCCTGATGCGCTTTTCCGGGCGCATCGTGTCGCGCGAAACATTGGCGCGCGAGGTATGGAGCGAGTCGCGCACATCTTCGCTGGACAACGTCATCGACGCGCACGTGGCCCGCCTGCGGCGGAAGATCGACGGAGACCGCACGACGAGCCTCATCCATACCGTGCGGGGCGTTGGTTTCGAGCTCACCCACCACGAGATCACGGAACCGAATCCAGCAAGATGACGAATCACTGACGCGCGCGTCAGTGATGAAAAGTTCAGGAAGACTTCAGGTGCAGCCGCGCTGATTCTCGCTAGGCTCGCTCCTATGGGCGTCATCCTTGATATCTGTCGCTATCTCGAAGCTACATCCATCAGCGTTGGCATCCGTGAGTCCACCTGGACGTATCCCGTCATCGAATCCGTACACGTCCTCAGCCTCACGCTGTTCATGGGCCTGCTGTTGCTGTGGGATCTCCGCCTCCTCGGCGTGAGCATGCGCGGGTTCGCCGTCTCACGCATCTGGGCGAGGCTGTTTCCGTGGATTGGCGTCGGCGCCGTACTGATGATCGTCAGCGGTCTGCTGTTGTTCTGGTCCGACCCGGTGCGGTTCTACGGGAACGTCTTCTTCCGCATCAAGTTCATCGGACTGGTGCTGGCGCTGCTCAACGCGCTCGCGTTCCACTTCGGCATCGAACGGCGGCTGCCCGACTGGGACACTGCGCTGGTGCCGCCGCGGGCCGCCCGGTTTGCGGGTGCCGCGTCGCTGTTCTTATGGACGCTGATCATCGTGGCCGGGCGATTCGTCGCTTACAACTGGTTCAAACCGCTCGTCTGATTCAGGAGCAGCGTCATGATGCAACTGGCATTCGCCTGGCTCGAGCACTCGTGGCTCGGGATCGCCGTCAACGAATCGAAATGGGCGTTCGCAGCGCTCGAAGCGGGGCACCTGCTGTCGCTGGCCATGCTGGGCGGCGCCGTGCTGCTCGTCGATCTGCGGATTCTCGGATGGGGGTTGAAGGAGGAACCGATCCGCAAGATCGCCCGCGCGGCGCAACCGTGGCTGATCGCCGGGCTGGCGGGCATGATCGTGACGGGCGTGCCGCTGCTCGCCTCGCTGGCCGGGAGCAAGTACTACGGCAACGAAGCGTTCCGGCTGAAGATGTACTTCCTGGCGGCGGCGCTGCTCTTCACGTTCACCATCCGCCAACGGTTCGCCCGGCGTGAGGCGTCCCCGGTCGGTGCACTTCAGGCGAAGATGATCGCGGTCACCTCGGTGCTCCTCTGGTCCGGCGTCGGCATCATGGGACGCGGCATCGGCTTTTACTGAGCCGCGGCGCCACGATCTCAGCGCGGGTTGAACGGCCTCGGTGCGCGGCTGTCGTCAGGCATGGTGAGCAGGCCTTCGGTGTAGTGACCGGCGGTCTTCAGGGTCACCGTTACCGGCTTGTCGCTCTGGTTCTCCCAGAACCAGCCGTGGATGCCTGTGGTCGGCGCCATAAAGCCGCCGTTGCCTTCCTTGCCCTCTCCCATCGCGTAGCTCTCGGCGTAGCCGGCCTTCGATCCCTTCGGCTCTCCGTGAAAGTCCCAGACGACGGAGTCGCTGGCCGTCCAGGAGTAGACCATCATGCCGCCCTTCTCCATCCGGTAGTTGAACTCGACGCCATCGAGCGGCGCGATCTTGAAGGTCCTGGTGTCGCGCGCGTAGGCCATGGTGACCGGAAAGTCCGCGCCTTTGCGGACAGGCTCGCCGGCATCGTTTGGTGAGCCGAGCGAGGGATCGATCGCCAGCGGGTCGGCCGCAGCGGGCGACGCGGGAGCGGGCGCCGGCGCGGCCGTTTGCGAGGTGGGCGCTGGCGCGGTCGACTTCTCCGCCGGTTCATTCCCGCAACCAATCCCGAGGCTTGCAGTGGTAATGACCACGAGCAGCACCCCGATGGCGCTCACGAGTGAGCGGACGGGCGTAGGCATGAGTCCTCCATCCATACGGGACCAATCCTAATCACCACCCGCGGTGATCGATCTGAAGAGTGTCTGAAGAATTCTTCAGAGATGGCTGAGACCAGCGTCTCAGCCTCTTCGATGTCATTGGCCGTAACGGCCATGGTAGGCGATTTCAGCGTCCGGTTGTGCTCGCGACGCCGCCACCGAACTTCTCCGGGAATTGCTTGATGATGCCGTCCGACAAGGCATCCGCCATGTGGAGGATGTGGTCATAGACGGCGTCGAACGCTTTCACGTCGCCTTCCCAATCCTTGCTGAGACGCGCGCCCAGCTCCGCGGCGGTCGTCGAAAGGTGCGTGTTCATCATCTCGAGCAGCGTGGCCCGCGGCCAGTTCGGATTTGCTTTGCTCAGAAAGTCGGAGATCTGAATGGCGTTCTGATGCCACTTGTCGTCGGCGGCTTTCTGTCCCGCTTTGTCGCCTCCCATCGCCGCTTTGACGATGTCGCCTGCGATGGCGATGTGATCCTTCAGCAGCGTGGTGAGCTGCCGACCCGCGGCGGCGCCGTAGAACTTCGCCATGGCATTACCGATGTCGTCCTGGTTCTTCATGAGGCGATTGAGCGCGGCTGGCGCGTCGGGCTGATTCAGCGTGGCAGCCACGATGTAATCGCGCGTCCACACGACATGATCCGTCCACAGCTTCCGCATGTCCTGTTTCAACGCCGTGGCGGCTTCATTGTGTGTGGCGAGGCTCTTGTCTTTCGCCTGAGCGAAGGTGGGTGACGGAACGACGAGGAGGGAAACGATCGACGCGATGAACGCGAGGTTCCGGAACTTCACTGTGCACCTCCCAAAGAGCTATTCCTGAGGTTTCACCGAAGCGGAAAGCGCTGCTTTAGATAAGCAATCGGAGGGCCGTGTGTGCTCTGCCATGGCTTCGGGTCCTGCTGAAGCCGGACACTACGGTGAAGCTGGACCGCCTTCAGCAACGAGATCTTCATCAGGGGCGTCGAAGTGCGCCCGCAGGAGCGAATTGAGCTTGCGCGCGAGCACATGCCAGGTCAGCACCAGCGACGTCACGCACAGCGCTGTGCCACCGAGCATCAGCGTGATGACGACGATGTCCCAGAGCGGACGGTAGTTATAGAGCCACGGGAAATCGAGCGAGTGGAGCCCGTGATACAGCCACCGGCTCACCCAGTTGCGGGTGCTGTAGTTGCCGACGACGCGGGCGGTCTTGGGATCGATGTAGTACCGGGTGCGAACCGGATCGTTCATCTCCGCGTACACGACGGGCAGCGGGGATTCACGACGGCGATCGAGGTAGTAGGCGTCGTAGGCGTCCATGACGCGGAGGTCGGCCAGGTTCTGGCCGGCGGCGTTCCGGATGACGCGCATCACCTCGTCGGTGCTGAACGACTCCTTCGGCGGTCCGCGAACCGGGATGATTCGCGTATCTCCTGTGCCGTTGGTGGCGAGATAGATCGGCTCGCCGGCGAATGAGGTGAACTCGAGTTCTTTGACGCCGAACGTGCGGACGGACTCGAGCACAGAGCGCGGGTCCTTCTCTTCGAACTCTGAGAGTGTCGCGCTCCCACGGCCGCGTAACGCCGCCGCCAGGTTCGGACCGCGACCGCCACCGCGCGCGTCGCGGCCGCCCTCGGGCGCAGGCGGCGCTGGAACTGTGAGTTCGGTCAGCTTGTCCGTGATCGGAAACGGCCCCATCGACAGCAAACCGCTGAATGCCCAGGTCGCCGCCACGACGCCGAAGAACAGGCCGATGATCGTGTGCCACCGCTTCCAGCCGCGATACGGCACCATCGTCGGAGCGCCGGCATAACGGTATCGCTTGCGGGGCGAGAGCATCCAGATGGCGATGACGACGCCAATGAGCGCAGTGACGGTGCCGATGAGCGACGACCAGACGACGAACGTGAACCACTCCGGCTGATGTTTGCGAAGCGGCGTGAAGTACATCCAGTGCGGCACGGCGCCGAGGTACGCCCAGAACCGTGATGACGATGTGGTGTACTGCCGGACCTCAGCGGTGTCGGCGTCGATGTACACCTGCTGCCCGTCCGCGAAGGAGTACTGCTGGAGCGGCAGCGCGTTGCGCATGCCGACCGTCCACTGATCGACCTCCTCGACCGTACTTTTCTTCGCCTCCGCCAGCGGCCGCTGTGCCCACGCGACCGCCGCGCGGTCCACCATCGCCTCGTCAACGAGTTCGACGAGGGCGCCGGTGTCGGCGTAGACCATCGCATTTCCACCACGTCCACCGAAGCGATACGCGGGGCGACTGTCGAAGGTGGTGAGACGGGGCGGGCCGGCTGGCGCGTCAGCTCCGAGGGCCGCCCGCGCGGCAGTCGGGGAAACCTTGATCTGATCGGGATTGAGAACCGGCAGCCGTTCGAGACGCTGTTCGGCTGTGACCTCCGGGAAGCTCCAGTACATCATCACAATGCCGGAGGCGAACCAGAGCAGAAAGATCAGGGACAGCGCCACGCCGATCCAGCGGTGGACGAAAATCAGTGAGCGCTTCAGGCGTGCGGAAGTACGGGCCACGCGAGCGACGAGTCTAGAGTGACGCGCGCGCAGAACAAACTGAAGATTCCCTGAAGTCCCGTTCAGGCTTTCGACAGGCGAATACGGAAGGTGGTGCCCTGGGCGTCTGATCGCTCGAGCGTGAGCTGACCACCGTTCGCCTCGACCGCGCCCTTGGCGATCGACAGGCCCAGCCCGGTGCCCGATGCCGCCAGCTCGTCGCCGCGAAAAAAGCGATCGAAGATTCGTTCCCGGGCCTCCGATGGAATACCGGGGCCGGTATCCGTCACGTCCACCACCGCCGTCCCATCGTCGCTCGTGACGCGAACCGACACCTGGCCGCCCGACGGCGTGAACTTGATCGCGTTGTCCACGAGATTGATCAACGCCTGACGCAGCACCACGCGATCGATGACAGCAGTTGGTCTCCCCGTCGCATCAACGGACAACGACTGCCCTTTCTCCTCGGCCAGCACGCCGAGATGTCCAACCACGTCTTCGGCAAGCTCGACCAGACTGACGGAGTCTGGCGTCAGCGTTGCCTGATGCGTCTCCGCGCGCGAAAGCGACAGCAACCGATCCACGAGAACAGAGAGCCTGTCGGTTTCCTCGAGCATGCTGCCGATGATCGCGCGGTAGCTCGCTTCATCCCGGCGGCCGGCACGAAGGCCGACTTCGCCGACGCTCCTGATCGCCGTCAGCGGCGTTCGCAGCTGATGTGAGACGTCGGCGGTGAACCGGCGCATCTGCTCGAACGACTGCTCGAGACGGCCAAGCGTCTGGTTGAACACCGCCGCCAGCCGGCCCATCTCATCGTCCGGATTGTCGACCGGGAGGCGATCGTTCAGCCGTTCGGCAGTGATCGTGCGCGCGTGGCTGGTCATGCGCTCGATGGGCGCAAGCGCGCGACGAGCCAGCACGTACCCGCCGACGCCGGCAACAGCCACCGCAATGGGGAGGCCGAGCACCAGGATCAGTGCGAGATCCCGAAGCTGAGCGTCCATCGAGCTTTCTGATCGCCCAATCTGTATGACCACGCGCGATTCGGCGAAGGGTCCCTTGAGCGCACCACGCTGCGTCATGATGCGCATCCGTTCGCCGTCCTCCGCCGTGAGCGTGACAATGCCCTCGCCCACGACCGAGCGGCTTTCCGGAACGGACGTGCGCTGCGCTTCGCCATTGCGATAGACGACTCGCGAGCGATCTCCGCGCCACACCTGGACCCATGGCAGCGGGAAGTCCGGATCGATGCGCTCCGGCTCGGTCAGCATGTACATGCCTTCTTCATCCTGGTAGAGGCTTGCATAGACCCAGGTGAAGTCCTGACGAAGCTGCTGGTTCAGGTTCTCGGACGCGTTGCGGCTGACAAAGACGTAGACGGCGGCCACGTAGACGCCGATCACCACGAGCATGGCGCCGACGTACCAGAACGCGAGGCGCACGCGCACACTGTGCGAGCGCCACCATCGCCGCGCGCCGTCGGCGGGCGGGCCCACGGTGTTCACGGCTCGCCTTCGCGCAGGACGAACCCGACACCGCGCACGGTGTGAATGAGCTTCACCGGATAGTCGGCGTCAACCTTGCGGCGCAGGCGCGCGATGTGTACATCGATGACGTTGTCGAGCGGCGTCGTCCGCGCCGTCTCCTTCCAGACATCGCGCGCCAGGGTTTCGCGAGGGACAACCTGTCCCTGATGGCGCAGCAGATATTCGAGGAGCTCGAACTCGCGCACGGTGAGATCGATCGGCGTGCCGCCACGCGTGACATTGCGGGTGATCAGATCCACGTCGAGATCGCCGGCAGAAAGACGCGGCGCCTCCGCCGCGCGGCCACGGCGGACAAGCGCACGAATGCGCGCGATCAACTCCGCGAACGCAAAGGGCTTGACCAGGTAGTCGTCGGCGCCGCTGTCGAGACCAGTGACACGATCCTGGAGCGAGTCCCGTGCGGTCAGCACGAGCACTGGCGTCTTGAGCCCGCGCGCGCGAACGGCGCGCAGAATTTCGAGTCCATCCCGTCCGGGCAGACCGAGATCGAGCAGCACGGCGTCGAACGTTTCGGTATTCACCCGAAAGAACGCGGCTTCGCCCGTCCGCTCGACGATCACTTCGTACTTCTCCGCCTCCAACCCTTCACGAAGGGCGTCGGCGACCTTCTGTTCGTCTTCGACGACCAGTATTTTCATGTGTGTAGGAGGGGTTCTGCCGAGCCTCACAGCCGGGCGAGGCGGACCCGCCAACATATAATCACTCGGTTATGGCTGATTACGGCGCACTCGAACGCACACTCACCGATGCTCTCCAGTTGACCCGACGCCCTGTCGCGGTGGCGTTCCTTGACCAACCGCCGGATGGCGTGCAGCGACTTGAGGGCGCGCAGCCGTCAGGGTGCACGTTCTGGTCACTGGCATCGAGTGGCGAGGTGTTCTATACGGCGCCGGAAGATCACTACAACTGCCCTATCGGCAGCTATACCCACCGCATCGATCTACCCAAGGACCGGGAGCACGAGCTCTCCGATACGCTGTCGCTGATGTCAGACCTCGGCTACCTCCGGATGGCGGAGGTACCGGGCGTGCCACGCCTCGATAAAACGCCGGCGGCGACCGTGTATGCACCGCTGGGCCAGACACCGGGGGAGCCGGACGCCGTGATTGTCACGGGGACACCCGGTGGATTGATGTTGCTGCATGAGGCCGGTGCGCGAATCGGGATCGCTGCCGCATCGCTCCTGGGACGTCCGACCTGCATGGCGATCCCGGCGGCGCTGTCGACCGGCATCGCGTCGAGCCTCGGCTGCGTCGGCAACCGGATCTACACGGGCCTGGACGACGAGGAGTTCTACAGCGTGATTCGCGCGGATAAGCTGATGGCGCTTGCCGGCGAAATCGCGACGATCACGGCGGCGAATGTGATGCTGACGCAGTACCACCGCGAGCGCAGAGCGACGATCACTGCCTGAAGCAACGATCACGACCGCAGCTTCAATCGCACCAGTAAGTCCTGATACCTCCGATCGGATCGCAGCGGCTCGAACCTCGGTTCAACGTGCACGCTCGCGACTGCCGGGTCACGATCCAACCACGCCTGATCGAGACGCTCAAACGCCGTGTCGATGTCGCCGAGGCCCACGAATGCCATCGCCAAGTGGTACGACGGCACGTAGCGCTCTCGCTCGAGCGCGCGCGCTCGAGCAAGCAGGGCCGTGGCATCGCGCCGATTGCCAGTGACGGCCTTCGCATGCGCCAGCCACGCCAGCAGCATCGGGTCGGAATCGCCTTCGGCGAGCGATACAGCGGACTCAAGCTCGGACAGCGCTTCCGCGTGACGGCCTGACTGGAGATACGCGGCCGCGAGCACCCGGCGGGCCGGCATGAACGCCGGATCCATGTCGATCGTGTTGCGGCAATGATCGATGGCGGCGTCGTAATCTCCGGCGACATACCGCGTCCACCCCGCGGTCGTCCCCACCACGAGACACAGCGGATCGAGCTCGCAGGCGCGTTCACTGGAGCGGATCGCTTCCGCATGCCGACCCTGTACGCTGAGCGCCATCCCGTAGGCGCGGTGGGAACTCTCGAAACTCGGATTCTGGGCGATGGCGTCGCCGTACGACGCCTCGGCGGCCGACCAATCGAGGTCGTGCATGCGGCGCACGTCGGCGAGCGCCAGGTGCGCTTCGTACAACGTCGGATCGATGGCCAGCGCCCGCAACGCCGAGGCCTCGGCGTCTTTCAGCGCCAGACGGGGAAGCGCATGGTAGAACTCCGCGCGGGCGACGTGCGCGCGTGCAAGAGCCGCATGGGCCGCCCCGTAAGACGGCGAACCGTCCAGCGCGCGCTGGTAGTACGTGATCGCTTCCGTCAGGCCGTCGTCAAACGGTTTGTTCCAGTAATACCGCCCTTTCAGATACGCCTGGTACGCCGCTGGCTCGCAGGAGGCCGGGCGTTCAATCGAGGGCGTCAGCTCCATCGCCAGCGACCGGGCGATGCGCGTCGCAACATCCGTCTGTACCGCCAGGCAGTCTGTGAGTTCGCGCTCGTACACGTCTGACCAGAGATCTGTTTCACCCAGCGTTTCAACGAGTCGCGCGGTGATGCGCACCCGGTCGCCGACGCACCGGACGCTGCCTTCAACCAGGTAATCCACCCGCAGCGTCTCCCCGATCTCACAGACCCGCCGCGTGGTGCCCTTGAAGGCCATGGACGACCAGCGCGCGACGACGGCGATGCGATCCCGGGCCACGGATCCGAGCTGCGCGATCATTTCCTCCGTCAGGCCGTCGCTGAAGTACTCCTGCGCCGGATCTTCGCTGAGATTCGCAAACGGGAGCACGGCGAGACGCAGTCGCGTCGCCTTCGCGAGTGACGAAGCCGCCGGCGCCGCGGCATCGAGCCTCGCGATGAACCTGTAGCCTCGTCGAGGAAGCGTCTCCACGAACCGCGGATTGTCCGCATCGTCGCCAAGCGCGGCCCGCAGGCGCTTCACTGCGGCGTTGAGGCTGTGCTCGAAATCGACGTAGGTGCCGGCAGGCCAGAGATGGTGGCGAAGCTGCTCGCGAGTGACGACATCGCCCGGACGCTCGAGCATCAGCCGGAGGATTTCGAACGGCTGCTCTTGCAGCCGCACGCGCGTCGCGCCTGTGCGCAGTTCCCGCAGCCGGAGATCCAGCTCGAACGATCCGAACTTCAGGGTTCGGGTGGCTTCCGTGGATTCCATGTCCCGTTATGCCCCAACGACGTGCGGTTGAAAAGAGCGATCTGCAGTGTGCTGCTCACAATCGGGCCCTGAGGAACGCCTTAACGGCGTTCCGGCAGACCGGGTCACCTACGTTTCACCTCGTGTCACCTCCGCTGCATTGAGGCACCCGCAGTCCCACCGGACAGTGGCGTTCCGGGGGTGAGGACATGCGAGGACGACATCTGCGGCTTGCTCTGGCCGGTTCGGTTCTTGTCGCGGGCATCGCCGAGGCGGCGCCGCCGCACATCAGCGTGGCGGCACGGATCTACAACACTGCGCGAGTACCGTCAGATCTCGCGGCCGCCGCACGGGCGGTCGCAGCGCGAACGCTCGGCGTGACCCACATCGACATCGCCTGGCGGAACTGCGACGCCGCTGACGAATGCGGCCAGGTTCCGCCCAGGGGCGAACTGATCATCCGTCTCGTGCGGTCCAGTGACGCGATCGGCAAGGCGGCTGCACTCGTCCTCGGAGAGGCGTCGGTCGACACCGGCGCGGGCGCCGGCGTACTGGCGACGATCTATGTGGACCGCGTGGAACTGATGGCAGGCCTCTCGGACGCCGACGCCGCTTCGCTGCTCGGGCGCGCCATCGCCCATGAGGTCGGTCATCTGCTGCTCGCCACGAGGACTCACAGCTCGAGCGGGCTGATGCGTGCGCAGTGGACGCGGAACGAAATCCGCGCCAATCAGACTGCGGACTGGGCGCTGACGAAAGCGGATGCGGCGGCCATTCGAAGACGTGCCGCACACGGAATTGAACCGTGAAGGTTCGCGGTCAGTTCTATTTCTGTCCGGCTGCTCTGGCTTCTTCGGCGCGCGCGGCACTGAGAATGTTGCGCATCGCGTAATTGCCTTCATGACACGCGTACTCGAAGAGCGGCTGGTCCGGGTCGGCTGTGAGGCGCATGGCAAACGTCCACGGACGCACCCAGGTCTCCGGATCGTCCACGGTCATCGACCACTCAACAATCCCTGCTGAGGTCGGTACGAACCGTTCCGTCAGCTTCATCTTCGATGATCCGTTCCTGTACGCAGAGCGCGGATCGAAGTTCGTCGTCTCGACGACGAGCGTGTTGCCTTCCCAGTGTCCCCTCGCGTCGCCCATGTGCGATCGCTGACCGCTGAGCGGGCTGTTGTCGAGACGGATGACGCGCGTCTCGTGCACCATCTCATATCTGATGGCCACGATTCCCGGCGCCTGCGTGATGTCGTACGCATTGCCGTAGATGGCCGGCATCATCGAGCCTGGCATTCCGCGCGTGATGCAGCGGTCATACAGGCTCCGATCAAGCCAGGAGTCTGCCCGTCCACCTTCATTGAATCCTCCGCGTCCGGCCGCCGGCGCTGCGCCCGCGCGTCCCGCTGCGCCTGCCGCACCCGCTGCTGCCGCAGGAGCCGGACCTGCCGCGCCGCGCCCACCGCGCCCAAGACGCTGCTGCGCCGCCGCCGTCTGCATCGGAATGTGTCCATCGGGTGGATCGACGACCATCCATCCGCGGCTGTTGTCCACGTTGTAATGCTCGTACCAGTGAACGGGCCCGGCGCCGGTTTCGCGACCGCCAATGCCCGCCGCCGACGCCAGCGCACGCTCGTTGCGCTCCTTGTTCAGCTCGGCCAGTTCCGAATCGTCCACTTCGCCAACCTGATTACTCAGGTTGCCTGGCTTCTCGAATGGAATGCCGTTCTCGTTGACATTGGAGTAGCCCCCCTGGATGTCGGGATCGCCCCACGGCGTTTTCGGCGGCACGTAGCTGGACGTCTTGATCCAACCGGCGACATGTTTGAGCGCCGCAGCGGGCTTCCGTGGCTGTTGCGCCTCCGGGAAGGCAACGGCAACAGCGATAAATAGGGCGATAACGCCTGGGCCGACGAGATGTCTCAGCACTGAAGCTTTCTCCTGATCGGGGGGATTCTACACCCAGGTTCGAGGCGCCGGCGGGCCCGTTGATTACGTCACTGTTCGTACTGCCGGAACGTGAGGTTGAATCGGCCGTCGAGGGTCAGTGACGCGGGGCCAGTGCCCGCGAGGATACGCGCGACACCGTGATAGCGGAGGCGCGACGGACCGCCGAAGACGAATACGTCCCCGGACTCGAGGAGAATCGACTCCACGGGATCGCGGCGACGCACGCCGCCGAAGAGGAATCGCGCCGTGTCGCCGAGCGACAACGACACCACGGGCAGACCGGCGTCGAGCGACGACGCACCTTCGTCCTTGTCCTGATGCAGCCCCATCCGTCCATCCGGTCCATAGAAGTTGATCAGACAGATGTCCGGCCGGAACGTGAACCCTGCTGCACTCGCCGCCGCCGAGGCCATGTCGATCCACTCAGCGGGAATAGGACCTACTGCGGAACCGTCGTGATCGTCGCGGGTCGACTGATAGGTGTAGGTGAGCGGGTTCCAATGCCGGCCGAGGCACATCATGCGAACTCGCATCCTGCCGCCGCCGCGCACGGTCGGGACATAACCGCCGCCCGGGCCATCCATCAGTGCCGCGCACTTCGCAACGACACGCGACTGCTCGTCGAGCGACAGCCAGCTTCTCAGCCACGTCGCACCAGGCGCGACCTGCTCGGTCGCCGGATCGCGCAACATTGAGAGGAAGGGAGCTTCCATCAGCGACGCTCCAATTCATATCGCAGCTCGCCTCGGCTGGTCGTTCCAATCAGCCGCCAACCCGACGCGTCGTAGAACCGCTGCGCTCGTGTTCCGGCCTCGGTCGTCAGCCAGAGGCGATCGAGACCAGCGGTCCACAGCCAATTGACCATCGTGTCGTGGAGCTGCCGACCATAGCCGCGGCCCTCGTGCTCGGGGCGCACGAATAACGCCCAGATGTTGCCGGTCATTGCCTCGCCGATCGCGAACGCGACAACCTCGCCGTTCTTCTCGACAACCCAGCCGCGGCCCCTGTCTTCGATGGCGGCTCGAACGTCCTCATCTGTGATGATGGTCGAGACCAGGCGATTCTCTTTGACCGACGCGCGAACCTGTTGGATCGCGGGGATGTCAGCTGCTCGCGCGGGACGCAGCATTCAGAGAGTCCGTCTCGCGATCAGGCGTACATCGGCCGCCGATCGCGCAAGGCGAGCCATCCGCGCGCGACGCGGTAGACGAACCAGATAGCGAGGAAGCCGAGCGGGATCCAGACCACGATCGCGCCGATGCCGAACGTGAGCACTACGAAGATGCCGCACAGTGCCGCCCAGAATGCACCGTACCAGAACGTCCGGATCTGCCAGCGGAAGTGCGACTCGAGCCATGTTCCGCTCGCCTCGCTGCGCTTGATGTAGTTCATGATGACCGCGATGATCGACGGCCACCCGATGAGAAACGCCCCGATCACCGTGGCGGCGCCGAGGATGCCGGTCAGCAGGCTCAGCGCGTGCAGCCCGTAGATGATCTGCGTCCAGTCATACAGCGACTGCGGCGCGTTGTCATTGGTCGTGTTCATCACAGTGCCGTCGCATTATCTACTGACGACTACTGTTTCTGACTGGTTTCTGCCCTTCGGCCTTAGGCCTTAGGCCTGAATCCTTAGGCCTTCCTCCTCAGGTGTGTTTTCCGCGCCTCAGGTCATCACCCAGCACGATCGCCTCGGCAATCTGCTTCTTCGACATCCGCCGCTGCCGGCTCTGCCGCTGGATGGTGAGATACGCCTCTTCCTCGGTGATCCCGAGGTCGCGCTGCAGGATGCCTTTCGCGCGCTCCACGACTTTGCGGGTCTCGAGACGCTCCGAGAGCTGCGAGTTTTCCTCCTCGAGACGCGCCATTTCGATCTCTGCGCCGACCAGGAAGCCGATCGTCGAGATGAGCTGAATGTCCTGACGGCTGTAGTCGTGCGGCTGGGAATGCTGCAGGTTGATCACCCCTACCAGCTTGCCGCGCGTCAGCACGGGCACCGACAGAAACGCTTCGTAGCGGTCTTCAGGCAGCTCGTTGAAGGTCTGGAACCGCGGGTCCTTGAACGCGTTGCGACCGACGGCAACCGGCTGGCGATGCTCGGCGACCCAGCCGGTAATCCCCTGCCCGATCCGCATCTTCAGGCGATCGATGACGTCGGGATGCGGCGTCTTCGACGCACGCAGGACGAGCGCGTCGTCCTCGAGCACGTAGACGAAGCACGAGTCGCACGGCACGACGCTCGAGACGAAATCAACGACCCGCCCCAGGACGCCGTGGAGCGGATCGGCGGCCGCGATGCGACTGCCAATCTCGTGAATGAGGTCGATATCCGTCTTGTCCTTGACGTCGTCGCTCTCGAAGTTGTCCGTAGTCATGACAGTTCGAACTCTGACGGCTTGTGTGCCCATGGATCTCCGTTTCTATGCCGCGCGCTCTGTATCGATGCCGAACAGTGCCTGCCGGTAGGAATAGACGCCGGCCTGCTTGATCGCCCGGGTATCCCACTGCAGTGACCATCGCGCGCCAAGCTCCAGCAGCACCACGGTGCCCACCAGGAACACCGCCGCGCAGCCGAACAGCCCCGATGCGTACGATCCGGTGGCGTCGCGGACCGCGCCGAGAATCGACGGAAGAAAAAATCCGCCGAGACCGCCGGCTGCGCCGACCACGCCGGTGACAATGCCCATCCGATCGGGAAACCGTTGCGGAACCAGCTGAAACACAGCGCCGTTGCCCATCCCCAACATACCCATGCCGATGAACAGCAGCACAACGGTCACGTAAACGGGTGGCAGCGACGCAACAGCTCCGACGCAGACCGCAGCGCCGGCGAGGAGCATGACGAGCAGGCGGTAGCCGCCGACGCGATCAGCGAGCCATCCCCCGACGGGCCGCAGCAGGCTGCCGGACACCACGACCAGCGTCGTGAAGTCGCCCGCCGTCACTCGCGTCAGCTGGTACTGCTCGTGGAAAAACGTGGTGAGAAAGCTTGCGAAGCCGACAAAGCCGCCAAACGTGAGGCTGTAGAGGAACGACAGCCAGAGCGTGTCGTGCTCGCGCAGCACGGCACCGTACGAGCGCAGCGATGTTGCCGCGACGCGTTTCGGACTGTCGCGCGCGAGCCATGCAAAGAGTACGAATACCGTCGCGACCGGAAGCATGGCGATGCCGAACGTCGGAGCCCATCCCAGTCGCTCGGCGAGACGCGGCGCGAACAGCGTCGCCATCAGCGTGCCGGAGTTGCCCGCCCCGGCGATTCCCATCGCCAGCCCCTGATACTCCGCGGGGTACCAGCGGCTGGCGAGCGGCAGCGCAACGGCGAAGCTCGCTCCGGCGAGTCCAAGAAAGAATCCAAGCGCGTAAAAGTGATAGACCGTGGTCGCAAAGCGCCAACCGACGAACAGCGTGGCCAGCGTCAGCGCCATGCCGATCAAGCCGGTGCGACGCCCGCCGATTCGATCGGCGACGATGCCGAGAATGGGACGGAAGAGTGATCCGCCGAGCAGCGGGATGGCCGTGAGCAGGCCCTGCTGCGACGCGGTGAGTCCGAGATCCTCCCGCAGAAACGGCGCGAGCGGACCCAGGAGCACCCAGGTCATGAAGCTCACGTCGAAGTAGAGCAGCGCCGCGACGAGGGTCGGCAGGTGGCCGGCGCGAGTGAAACCCCTCAGGCTCATGCGGCCTCCCCTGCCCGCGCTGCGGCGGATGGCAGTTCGATCAGCACAATGCCGTCCTCCACGCGTGTGGGATATGTCGCGACACAGTGATCCTTTCCGTGTGTGGGCCGTTCGACCTGGCCGGTTTCGAGATTCACCTTCCACGCGTGCAGCGGACACACCACCGAGGCGCCGGTGACGATGCCGTCACAGAGCGGACCGCCCTGGTGCGGGCACTGGTTGTCGGTGGCGAGAAACTGATTGCCTGCCGCAGTCGAGGGGCCGAGGTTGAAGAGCGCGATCTCCCGATCGCCGATCAGCACGGCGCGCCCCTCGCGAGGAGGAATCTGGCTGGTCGGTGCAATACGAATCCAGTTGGTGTTCATGCGCTGATCTCCGCGGAGGTCCGGCTGACGCCGGACCCAACGGGGGTGTCGATCGGGATCAGCGGAATGAACTGGGCCGGCGTCTTCGGTTCGATTCCTTCCTGCCACGCGTCGCGCGCGCGCGCCTTGGACTTCTTCAGCCGATCGAGCAGCGCGGCACGCGTTGCCTCCGCCGCGTAGACCGTCTCCTTGCGGACCTTTTCGATCCCCAGCCGCTCGACAAAGTCGTAGGTGCGCTCCAGGTAATTGGCGTGCTCGCGGTAGTACTGGAAGAACAGCTCCGACGCTTCGAGCGCCTGCTCCGTCGTCTCGACGGTGGTCAGCAGATCGGCCTTGCGGACGGACTTCCCCGCCGCCCCACCGACCACAACCTGCCATCCGCCCTCGACGCCAATGAGGCCGATGTCCTTGACCGTGGCTTCCGCGCAATTCCGCGGACAGCCGACGGCGCCCATCTTCACTTTGTGCGGCGTGAAGAGCTGTTCGAACCGGCGCTCCATCTCGACGCCGGCGGTCGTGGAGTCCTGGGTGCCGAAGCGGCAGAAGTCGGTGCCGACGCACGTCTTCACCATGCGGACACCTTTCGTGTACGCCTGGCCCGACGGCATCCCGAGGTCCGCCCACACACTCGGCAAGTCCGCCTTCTTGATTCCGAGCAGGTCGATCCGCTGGCTGCCGGTGATCTTCACCATCGGCACCTGGTACTTGTCCGCCACGTCGGCGATGCGCCGCAGCTCGTCGGGGCTGGTCACGCCGCCGCGGATGCGCGGGATGACGGAGAAGGTGCCGTCCTTCTGGATGTTGGCGTGGACTCGATCGTTGATGAACCGGGCGGAGCGATCCTCGTCGTGATCGCCGCACCAGAGCATGTCGAGCATGTAGCTGAGCGCCGGCTTGCACACCTCGCAGCCGCGGCCGTTGCCATAAATCTCGAGGACTTCCTGCACCGACTTGATCCGGTCGCTGCGC
>DASROF010000253.1:0-45145 GCA_035647075.1 Vicinamibacterales bacterium
GGTGCGGGCGGTGCAGCGGGTGCGGGCGGGGCAGCGGGACGCGCGGGCACGCCGGCGGACTACACGGTTACCGAGATCCCTGGCGTCATTGCCGCCGGCCAGCGCTGGAAGCTCGAGTGGCAGGTCGATGGCAACAACGCCGACGGCATCCTCGCGGATACCGATGGCAGCCTGCTGCTGGCGCAGAACGACAACGGCGCCATCGTCAAGCTGGTAAACGGAAGTGTGACGACGCTCTTCCGTGATCTCAATACCAGCGGCGCGCTCTCGAGAAACACAAAGGGCGCAACGTTCATCGTCGAACGTGGATTACACAATGACGTGCGGCAACTCACGCCGCAGAACCGAATCCTCGCCAACACGTTGCCAAACGGGGATCCATTCGATTGTCTCGGCGGCGTGATCAACGACCTCACGGCCGACAGCAAGGGCGGTGTCTATTTCACTCACGGCGGACTCTTCTACGCGGATCCGAAGGGCGTCGTGAAGCAGTACGGTGAGGGCCTGCGGACCAATGGCGTGGTACTGAGCCCGGACGAGAAGGTCGTCTACGTCACGAACGGCAACTCGGTCGCGGCGTTCGACGTGCAGGCAGATGGATCGCTGACGAATCAGCGGGTGTTCGTCATGCTGCCGTCCGGCGGCGGCGACGGGATGACGGTTGATTCGCAGGGACGTCTGTACATCACGGCCGGCCCGGCGCTGCATGTGGCCGCGCCAGATGGGAAGCTGCTCGGCAGCATTCCGGCGCCGGTCAGCCTGATCACCGCGGCGTTTGCCGGTAAGGACAAGAAGACGGTCTATGCGGTCACGAGCATCCGCAGCCCGGAGGGGGCGCAGCGCGCGGAGGTCTATTCGATTCCGATGATCGCGGAAGGGTACAAAAAACGGGCCAAGTAAGAGCAGGCCTAAGGCCGAAGGGCTAAGGCCTAAGGCAGGAGGCGGTTGATGAAGTGCTCAGGTGTGATCGCCGTAGCTTTGCTCGTGGTCGTGCTCTCTCCGACTGCCGCGCTGCCGCATCACAGCAACGTTGCGTACGAAGTCACGAAAGTCATCACCATCACCGGGGTCGTCAAGAGCTTCGAGTGGGTCAACCCTCACACGTGGCTGCACGTCGTCGTGGACGATGGCAAGGGTGGCACGGTGGAGTGGGCGTGTGAGGGACGCGCGCCTGGTGTGTTGAATCGTGCCGGCTGGTCGCGCAGCATCCTGAAAGCTGGCGAGAAGGTCACCGTCGACATGAGTCCCGCGAAGGACGGCTCGAAGGTGTCGATCATCGCGCGGGTGACCAAGGCGGACGGCACCATCCTCTCGAACCAACCCGTGTTCGACGACCGCAATTAGGAAACCGCGAAGGACGCGAAGATCGCGAAGGGCGCGAAGATGACTCGGCTCACTGCATTGTCGTTCGGCATCATCGGCATTGTCGCAGCCGTTGCGCCGATTCCTCGTGCTGGCGCGCAATCCGCTGCCGGCGCGCTGCCGCCGGATTTCTCCGGCGTCTATTACCCATACAACCCTGGACGAGGCGGCGGAGAAGGCGCGCGTCGGGGCGGCGGACCGCCGGCCGGTGCGCAGCGCGGTGCGCCACCGCCGCGGCCAACGCAGTCGGCGCCGCTGTCTGACGGATCGCAGGGGCGGGCGCCGGACGCGCCCAAGCTGACACCCGAGTATCTCGCCAAGTGGGAAGTGATGCGGAAGTCACGCATCGCCGGTTCCTACGAATACGACAACAACGCCCGCTGCCTGCCGCCGGGGATGCCAGCCATGATGGGCATGGCTTACGGCATGGAGATCATGCAGGCCAAGGATCGCATTACCTTCTTCAGTGAGCTGAACGATGCGTTGCGCCGCGTCTATCTCGATGGCCGGAAGCCGACGGCAAAGCAGCTCGATGATCCGACGTACGCTGGCTATTCAACCGGCCGCTGGGAAGGGGACACGCTCGTCGTCGAGACCGTGGCGCTGCATCCGGATTCCTTCATTGAAGGCTTCACACCGCACAGTGACGCGATGACGGTCAGCGAACGGCTGCACTTCATCAGTCCGGGGATTCTCGAAGATCGGATCACCGTCAGAGACCCGAAGGCGCTGACGGAACCGTGGCAGGTCGTCCGCACGTATCGGAAGGCATTGCCGCCCAACGACGAGCTCCGCGAGTTCGCCTGCGCGGAAGGTTTGAGTCGCGAGGCTTTCAAAAAACCGTAATTTCGCACGCGCTCAACTCACCAACATGACCACGATGACCCCGGTAGGTGCCACGTCGCGGTGGATTGCCGCCGCACGCGCGCTCGAAACCGAATCAGAGGACCCGCTCTTCGTCGATCCATTCGCGCGCGATCTTGCCGGCGAAGCGGGGTTCTCGATTTTTGCCAGCACGCAGGGTGTCAGCGGCGCTGTCGCGACCGCGCGCAATCCCTATCTGTCCATCCGAACGAAGTTCCTGGACGACGCCATCCTGCAGGCGGTTCGCGGGCGCGGGTACACGCAGGTGGTGATCCTTGCGGCAGGCATGGACACGCGAGCCTTCAGGCTCGACTGGCCAGCCGGCCTGACGCTGTTTGAAGTCGATCGCGACGACGTCTTCGGGTGGAAGGAACCGATCCTGGAGCGCGTGCGGGCCGTTCCGACATGCGACCGCCGGGTGGTGCGAATAGATCTGACGCGCGACTGGACCGCTGCACTCACGGCGGCGGGTTTCGATCCGTCGCGCCCTGCCGCGTTTCTGCTCGAAGGGCTGCTCATGTACCTGCGCGAGGCGGACGTCGAGCGGTTGCTGACGTCATTCTCGAGCGTTGCCGCCCGGGGGAGTTGGTTTGCAGGCGATGTCATCAACGATCACGTGCTGACGTCGGCATTTACCGCGGGGATGCTGAAGATGCTGGACACGCTGGGCTGCCCCTGGCAGTTCGGGATGGCGCACCCCGAGTCATACGTCGCCCGTTTCGGCTGGAAGGCGACTGTCGTCATGCCGGGCGATCCGGTGACGCAGTACGGGCCGCGATGGACGTTTCCGGTCGTTCCGCGCGCCGTGCCGAACATGCCGCGGATGTTCTTCGTCACAGCGACCAACGACACGGACGCCGCTACCGCGATGAGCGCGGCCGGCGTCGAGGTGATCCTGAAGCGATTTGAGCAGCCCGACGAAGTGCGCGCCATGGCGAACGGCAAGTTCGAGATCGTCCGTCTCGGCGGTATGGCGATTGGCCGGGCCACGTACGAGCCGGGCTGGAAGTGGTCGGAGCATGTGGGCGCCGCGCTCGGCAAGACGCGGTGCACGGTGGAGCACGTCGGGATGGTCGTGTCCGGTTCGGCCACCGCGGCGTTTGACGATGGGCGTGTGGTCGAGTTGCGGGCGGGAGAACTGTTTCATATCCCCGCGGTGCCGCACGACAGCTGGGTAATTGGCGACGAGCCGTACGTGTCCATTCACTTTCTTGGCGCGGATCGGTACGCGAAGTAGCTTCCGCCTTGTGGCGGAAATACGTAGTGTCCGGCTGATCCGGACCCTTTTCGGAGGTCTCGAATGAAACGCTCTGTTGTGCTGGCAGTTATGGTGATCGCGATCGCGTCGGGCGTCGCACTTCGGGCTGCCGATCCGTCGGGTCGCTGGTCCGCCACGTTCATGTCGCAGGTGGGCGATCAGGTCTACACGTATGAGTTCATCGTCAAGGGAACGAGCCTGACGGGCACCGCGAAAGGCAGCCTGACCGGCGAGACGAAGATCACCGACGGCAAGATCGACGGCGATTCGTTCACGTTCACCGAGAACGCGATGTACCAGGGGATGCCGATCACCTTTACCTACACGGGGAAGATGACCAACGCCGAGACGATCGAGTTAACGCGCGTCATTATGGACATCCCGGAAAAGGCGACGGCGAAACGGGCCAAGTGAACGGCACCTGGCACGAGCCCATTACGCCGGGCGTGCGATATACCAGTGATTGCCGACTGGATCCTCGATGAACCCGATGCGATCTCCTGACGGCCGATCGGCGGGGGCTGAGAGCGACTTCGCCCCTGCCGCAAGCGCCTGCTCGTATACCGAATCGGGATCCACGACGTACAGGAAATAGGCGCCGGGCATCGGGTCTGCGGTCCCGAATTCGATTGCCGCATCAGCGATGCGGGCCCGCGCGTAGGGGATCACGCCACCGTGCTCGTGCACGACCTCTTCGACCGCGCCAAATGCACGCGCCAGAAAATCGATGTAGCCGCGGACGTCGTGCGAGTGCAGGTACGGCGTCACGCTCCGCAGGTGATGGCCGAGGGATTCGGGGCCGAGCGGAGTGGCGATGTACCAGTGGTTGCCGTACGCATCCTTGATGAAGCCCGCGCGCTCTCCGTATGGGCGGTCGGCCGGCTCGCCCAGCGACATGCCGCCGGCGGCGATCGCCTTTGCAAACGTCGTATCCACGTTTGTCACGAAGACGTGGAGGGCTACGGGACGCGCGGGCACCTCGGCTCTTCCAGATTCGCCGATCATGACCATCGAGTCGCCGATGCGCAGCTCGCGATGGATGCCGTGTCCCGGAATCTCGCCCACGCTCGTCTCGATGGCGTCGAACGTGCGGACGAGGAAGTCCGCAAGACCGCGATCGGGCACCCAGATATACGGCGTTACGGTCGTGAACCCTTCGCGCACCGCGTAGTCGGCGGAGTGTCCGGCTTCAGCCGGACCCGAAGTCATCGTGGTGGTCATTGTCGTCCTCCGTTCGAGGCGCGCCCGCAGGCGCGCGGTGAAGTCGCGGCTCGGGTAGTGCCGCAGGTCGGCGGCCATGCGGGCCAGCGGCGCCAGTTCCGGATCGCGCAGCGCGGCGCTCGCGTCGCCGCGCGCGACCAGCGCGTCGATGACCTCGTCAAGGCGATCGGGCAGCAGCTGGTCAGCCATGGTGTCCCGCATCCTTACGCAGGTTCTCGAGCGCGCGCAGTTGCAGCTGCTTGACCGCGCCTTCGGATCGATCGAGCGCCGCGGCCACCTCGCGGATAGTGCGGTCCTCGACGAACCGCATCTGAATCACCTGCCGCTGCGCATCCGGCAGGCGGTCCACGAGTTGAAACAAACTCACGCGCCGCTCGAGGTCCTGGTGCTCGCGCTCGTCGGGCACATCGGGCGGCAGATCGTGCGAGTCGCGCCTTTCGCGCTTCCAGTGATCAGCGAGCGCATTCGACGCGATGCGATACAGCCACGCGACAAACGGCACGCCGCGCCACTTGAACGTGCCGAGATTGCTCAGGGCCTGCTCGAACACCTCGGAGGTCACGTCTTCGGCCACGCTCCGGCTGCCGGCACGACGGCTGACGTAGGCGTAGACCCGGTCGACGTTCCGGTCATACAGCTCCACAAAGCGGGCGGGATCCGCCTGCGCCGCCTCGATCAGGAGCCGTTCCTCGTCGGTGCTCACGTCCACGCGTCAATCAGCTCGTTCACGAGGGTAACTGTCGGAAGGCGGGAAAAGTTACGGGGACCAGCGGCCAAACTTGGTAAAGTTTCGTCGCTCGACAAGCGACCGTGATGATCCGTCTCATTGTATTCGTCTGGCTCGGCGTGGCCGTTGCCGTCGGCGCGACAGGCGCGCTGCGTTACTCGCCCGTACCTCCGCCAGTGCTGGCGATGGGACTGACCGTCGCCGCGCTGCTCGTCGTGCGGCTGTCTCGAGGTGCCCGTGACGCGATCTCCCGGCTTGGCCCGGGACCGCTGGTACTCTTTCACCTAGTCCGCATTGCCGCGGGCGCCTACTTCCTCGTGCTCGGCTCGCGCGGCGTGCTGCCGCGCGAGTTCACGACGCCCGCCGGATGGGGAGACATCCTCGTCGGCATGGCGGCGCTCTGGGTGCTGTTGCGCTGTGTGCCGGTGCGCTCGTCGTGGCAGCGAATCGCATTTCTCGTCTGGAACGTTGCCGGACTTCTGGACATCCTCGGCGTGGTCGGCAACGCCGTGCGTCTCTACGTCAGGAATCCGTCCTTCGTCGATCCGTTCATGTCGCTGCCGCTGGCGATCCTGCCGACGTTCGTCGTGCCGATCGTGATCGTGTCGCACGTGTTGTTATTTGGATGGGTCCGGTTGAAGCCGGACACGACGAGCCGTGTCGAGCGACGATGAGGCGTCGCGGCGCGCGATTGTTGGCTTTCGCCAGGACGATGAGGGGCATTGGGTGGCGGAGCTGGAATGCGGGCACTCGCAGCACATGCGGCACGATCCGCCGTGGCAGAATCGTGAGTGGGTGACGACGGCAGAAGGGCGCGCGCGCTTCCTTGGAGTGCGAATCCAATGTCGGCAGTGTGGATGAAGGACGAGCCGGCAGGAATCAGCGATGAAGAACGCGAGAATCGCGAAGTGCGCGAAGAAAGATAGACAGGAAATGGCGAGACTCAGACGGTTGATCGGGTTGGCGGCCGCGGCATGTGTGGTCGTTGCGACTCTGCACGCGCAGACCCTGAGCGGTCCGGCGCTGATCAAGTCGCTGCAGGCGGGCGGGCACGTCATCGTCATGCGCCATGCGAGCTCGCCGCGCGACGTGCCGCCGAATCCGAATCCCGACAACGTTCCGCCCGAACGTCAGCTCGATGAGAAAGGCCGCACCAGCGCGACGGCGATGGGCGACACCCTGAGACGACTCAAGATTCCGATCGGCGAGGTGATGACGAGCCCAACCTATCGCGCGCGAGAGACGGCGCGGCTGGTGCGCCTGCCGAATCCGCGGCCGGCGACGGAGTTGGGCGAGGGCAGCGGAACCATGCAGGCGGTGTCGCCGGCGCAGACTGAGTGGCTGCAGAAACGGGTCAGGGAGTTCCCGCGCGGGACGAATACCGTGCTCGTCACACACGTGCCGAACATCACGGCTGCGTTTCCTGGCGAGACGCCTGCTGCAGCCGAGGGAGAGGCATTTGTCTTTGGACCCGACGGCAAGGGCGGTGCGCGCCTGGTCGGGCGAATCAGAATCGAAGACTGGACGTCGTTTTAACCACTTCGTGGTTAATTAATTCCGTCAGACCAGCTCTTCGAGACTGAACGGCAGCCGCCGGATCCGTTTGCCCGTTGCGGCAAAGATCGCGTTGCCAACTGCTGGCGCGATCGCCGGCGTGCAGAGCTCTCCCATTCCACCGGGCGCGTCGGTGCTCGGGACGATGTGCACCTCGACGTCCGGCATCTCGTTCATGCGCAGCGGCTCATATTGATGGAAGTTCGTTTCGGCAACGCGGCCGCGATCAATCGTGATCTTGCCGCGCAGTGCCGCGCTGAGGCCGTAGACCATCGCGCCTTCTGCCTGTTGAACGACGCCAGTCGGATTGATGACTCGTCCACAGTCGACGGCAGAGACCACGCGGTGCACGCGGACCTTGCCCTGGGCAATTGAGATCTCAGCGACCTGGGCGTTGAAGCTGCCGAAGCCAGCGACTGCCGCGATACCCCGGAAGCGTCCATTGGGGAGCGGTGTTCCCCAATTCGCCTTTTCCGCTGCGAGGTTCAGCACCGCAAGCAGCCGCGGCGACTTCGTGTACATCCGCCGGCGCAACTCGACCGGGTCCTTCTTTCCGGCTGCCGCCATCTCGTCGAGGAAACTCTCCGCGAAGAACGTGTTCTGCGAGAGGCCGACCGAGCGCCAGTAACCAGTCGGAATCGGCAGGCCGGGATCGTGGTACTCGACTCTGACATTCGGGATGTCGTAGTCGGCGATCCCCTCCACGCTTTCACGAGCGACGCCATTGCGCAGCCCCATCCACGTCGGGCAGGCGATCCGCGCGAACCACGCATTCGGCCAACCGTCCGCGTCGCGTGTGGCCATGAACCGTACGGCGGAGGCTGGACGATAGAGGTCGTGCTGCAGTTCGTCCTCGCGCGAATAGGTCAGCTTGATCGGCGCGCCGATCGCTTTTGCGATCTCGACGGCCTCGGCGACGAATGCGCCGCCGCCGCGGCTGCCGTAGCTGCCACCCATATATGTGGTGTGCACTTTCACCTGGTTCGGCTTGAGCCCTGACGCCTGAACCGCGGTGCTGTGTGCCTGTCCCGGGATTTGCGTACCGGTCCACACTTCGCATCCGCCGTCGGCGAATCGCGCCACGCACGCGTACGGCTCGAGCCGGGCATGTGCGAGATATGGTGCTTCGTATGTCGCTTCAGTCGCCTGACTGACGAGCCACAGCGCCTGGTCGACGTCGCCGCGGCGTTCTGCCACGCCGCCGCCCGGCTTCATCGTCAGGTTGAGGAGCGTGTCGCGGATGCCGGCGGCGGTCAGCGTTGCGTTCGGACCTTCATCGAACTCGACCTGCAGCGCGCGACGCCCCTGCATCGCCGCCCACGTGTTTCGGCCAACCACCGCCACGCCCTGCGGGATTTGCACGACGTGTGTGACGCCAGCGACGGCCTTCGCCTTCGTCGCGTCGAAGCGAGCGACCGTGCCACCGAAGACCGGACAGCGCGCGACGACGGCGTAGAGCATGCCCGGCACGTCGACGTCGATGCCGAACGTGGCTTTGCCGGTGACCTTGGCCGGCGTATCAACCCGCCTGATCGCTTTGCCAATCAACTTGAACTGCAACGGATCTTTGAGCGTGACGTTGGGTGGTACCGCCAGCTTCGCGGCACTGTCGGCAAGGGTGCCGTAGGTGAGGCGGGCGTTGGTGACGGTGTTGATGACCACGCCGTTCTCGGTGCGACACTGCGATTTTTCGACGCCCCAGCGTGCCGCCGCGGCTTGCACCAGCATGTCGCGAGCGGTTGCGCCCGTCCGTCGCATCGGATCATAGGTCGTGCGGATCGCCATGCTGCCGAAGGTGCCCTGCAGGGCGCCGCCGTACAGCGCTGCGTTGATCGGCGCAAACTCTGTTCTGACCCGTGCCCAGTCGCAGTCGAGTTCCTCGGCGAGCAACTGCGCCAGCGACGTCTCGGTGCCCTGACCGTTGTCAGGCTTGTGAATGGTGAGCGTCACCGTTTCGTCGGTGCCGATGCGGATAAATGCGCTCGGCGTGATCGCGCCGCCTCCGGGCGGGCCGAACTGCGCGTCCAGCACCGCTTCGCCGGCGAGGTCCGGCAGGTAGACGCCGAGGAGCAGACCACCGGTGGCGGCCGCGCTCGCTTTGAGGAACGCTCGACGTTCGATGTGTCCGCTCATCGTCTTCTGATCCTTCGCGCTCTTGGCAGGCTTCGCGCGCGTCGCGGTTATTTTCCGTCGAGTATCGCGGAGTCCTTCTCGTTCTCTTCGCAGATGAACTCCAGCAGTTCAGTATCGGCCTGCAGGATGAACTCGCCGACGATCGACCACGGCTTCGTGTACATCTTCCTGTCGTCGATCACCATTTCCATGTCCATATGACCGAAGTCGCGCCGACGGAAGCGCTCGGTGATGCGCAGCGCGTCACTGGCCGGATAGCCCGCCTGATCGAGCCAGGGCTTGCCGTTGAAACCGGCCGTTTCGGCCACGAACGTGTCACCCTGCCAGCCGCCGACGGAGAAGCCATTCCATGCCGGCCAGTCCACTTCGGGGAGCGGGCGCCCGTCCGTCATGATCTGCCGGAAGGTCGTGCGCGATTCGTAGAGGATCGCCATCACCGGCGGTGTCTGGATGATCTTGAACGGCGTGCGCAGCAGTGCGCGCACCGGCAGTCCCGTCGGCAGACACCGTGCGCTGGGATCGTCCCTGGACTCCGTCGCGCGCCGCTCGCTGAAGATCCTCTTGCCGTCGGCGGAGAACGGAACCGTCTCGCCCTTCTTCATCGCCTGCGCGAGATCGAACACCGCGCGCGATGCCTGCCAGATGCCAGACAGGTCGGGCTTGCCGTCGACCGTCTTGGGCGCCGGGGCCGACAGGTTCGGGGAGCCATCCGGAAGCCGCGGGATGCCCGGCGTTTTATAGCCTTGCCACTGCGCCGAGACGGACACTGCGCCTGCGATCACGCACACGGCAATCGCCGCACCGATCGCACCTCGCACCCGTTGCACCTCTTGAACGTTTTGCACCCCGTGCACCCTTTGCACCCCTTGCACCTTTGCTCCTAGCGCCGTCCCACCGTGCAATTCGGCGTCCCCGTTCCACCGGGTCCCGACGTGCCCGCAAACACGCAACGGCCGTCGGGCAGCTTGAACGATGTCGCGTTGATCTGGTTCGAGCCGTTCTTCGCACGCGAACCCAGGATCGACACGCGGTCGCCCTTTTTCAGCGAGGTTGGTTTCCAGCCTTCGCGATAGAGCACGTTCGGTGCGCCGCCTTCCACCGCCCAGTTCACGACCTTCCCCTTGTCGTCGGCAACGTCGACATAGAAATAGGTGTGCGGGTTCATCCATTCGACCTTAGTGATGACGCCATCAAGGGTGATCGGCTGGTTGGCGTCGTACTGCGCGGCGAATGAATGATGGGCACCCGCCGCGGCTGGCGCGAGGGCAAGGCACAGAGCGGCGAAAAGGCGGAGTCGTTTCACGGCAGCCTCCTCGGCGATACCGGCAGACTATACCGCGTTCATTCGCGAAAGGCCCGGCTTCAGCCGGACAACCCACGCGGCGGCGACTTCCTGGCGCTTCTGTCGAGATTCCGCAAGGGTCCGCGACGTCGCCCGTTGAGATGTCGAAGAATTCGGCGCGCGAATGGGTGCGCAGGCGTGGCAGAATCTGCAACGTCATGTCTTACAACTTCCGCCTGCTCATTCTGTCGACGCTCCTCCTGCTTGCCCCGACGCTCCTGGCACAAGCTCCTCCCGGGCAGGGCGGCCGGGGACGCGGCGGTCCCGGGCAGACCGTCGAGAAGATTCGCACGCTGAAGCCGAACCTCTACATGGTGACCGGCGGCGGCGCGAACACGCTCATTCGTGTGACACCCGACGGTCTCATCGTTGTGGACACCAAGAATCCCGGCGACGAGAACTTCAACCGCTTGATGGAGGAGATCAAGTCAGTGTCGGCGCTGCCGGTGAAGTGGGTGATCAACACGCAGCATCATCCCGATCACGTCGGCACGAATCAGAAGTTCATCGATGCGGGCGCGCAGGTGCTGGCGCTCGAAGCGCTGAAAACCTTCATGGCCAGCGACCCGCGCACCAAGGACATTCCCGGACGGCCGACCCAGACGTTCGCGAAGGACTACACCCTGAAGTTCGGAGGGGCTGAAGTGCGGCTCTATTCCTTCGGCCGCGGACATTCAGGCGGCGACACGATGGTCTACTTCCCCGACGCGAAGGTCGTGATGGTGAGCGATCAGATCACCGACAACGCGCCGCTCGTCGACTTCGCAAATGGCGGCAGTGCCGTGGGCTGGGCTCCGATCCTCGATGGGGTGCTGAAGCTCGACTTCGAGATGGCCATCCCGGGGCGCGGCGAGCCGAAGACACGCGCGGAGATCGAGGCGTACCGCACGAAGTTCGCCACGGTCGTCACTCGAGCGTCTGATGCCATCAAGGCCGGCGCGACGCGCGACACACTGGCGATGCAGGTGAAGACCGACGATCTCGGGTGGAATTTCAACGCGCAGTTCTACGGCTCGCTGTACGACGAGCTGACGAAGAAGTAGCCATGCGCAACGCGTTGATGGCCGTCGCCGGTTTGGGTCTCTTGGCGGCGGCCTCGCTCTCGCCGTCTGTGGCGGCGCAACAGGCGCCCGATCGCGGCGTGCAGGTCGGCGTCCCGGCCGGACGCAGCGGAACCGCCCCGGAATCGTTCCGCGGCCGTGGCAGGAATGCCGGACCTCCGAAGCCTGCGCCGCGGAACACAGACGGTCGCGCCCTGCTTGCCGGAGCGACCGCCGCAGACAAGGGCGTGTGGCTGCCGGGGCCGGTCATTCCCGATCCCCTCGGGCCGTCGAAAGAACTGCCGTTCCAGCCGTGGGCGCGCGCGTTGTTTGCCGATCGGCGGACACATCAACTCGAGCCGCACGCCCGTTGTAAACCGTCAGGCGTCGCACGCGTGTTCCTGACGCCATATGGCGTCGAGATCACCGAGCTGCCGGAACTGAAGCGCGTCTACATCTTCGACATCGGCGGTCCCCACACGTTCCGGACGATCTATCTCGATGGCCGCGCACATCCCAAGGACATTCTGGCGAGCTATTACGGGCATTCCATCGGCCGATGGGACGGTGACACGCTGGTGATCGACACCGTCGGTTTCAATGAAGGTTTCTGGCTCGATCGCGGCGGGCTGCCGAGCACCGATCGGATGCACACGGTCGAACGTCTCACGCGTACGAATCTGACCACGCTGCACTATGAGCTGATCGTTGACGACCCCGGCGCGTATACCCAACCCTGGAACGGGCAACTGAATCTGCAATGGGAAGAGGGTACCGAGCTGTTCGAGTACGTCTGCCAGGAGCAGAACTACGCGCACGAACTGATGGTGGGGCAGGAGACGAAGGTGGATCGGAGCAGTCCAATAATCCCGTAAGTTGCTGTATCCTCTCGGCCATGCATAGCCGCACTCTTCTTTCCATCGCGGTCGCGGTGTTCTTCATGGCAGCGCTCGCCGGCGACCCTGCCGCGCAGCAGGCGCCGCAAAGCCAGCCGCAGGCTCAAGGTCAGAATCCGCAGGCGCAGCAGGCGCCCGCTCCAAATCCGAACAGCGTCCAGGTTGGTGTTCCCAACGGACGCGGCGGCGCTCCCGCCAGAGGACGTGGCGCCGGCGGCCCTGGTGGCGGACGCGCGGCGGCACCGCCGAAACCAGCGCCGCGTCTGGCGTCCGGCCGGGTGCAGTTGAACGAAAAGGGAGTCTGGATTGGAGGCGGCGGTGTCGGTGGCCGCGGCGGGGAGGCCCCGCCATATCAGGCATGGACCAAGGCCGTCGCCGCCGATCGCAGGGTCAACGAACTCGAGCCGCACACGCGATGCAAGGCGTCCGGCTTCCAGCGCCAGTTCCTCACGCCCTATGGCGCCGAGATTCTCGAGATTCCGGAAATCCAGCGCGTGTTCATCTTCGACATCGGCGGACCGCACACTTTCCGCACGATCTACACGGACGGCCGCAGCCATCCGAAGGATCTGCAGCCCACCTACTACGGCCATTCCATTGGCTGGTGGGAAGGGGACACGCTGGTCGTCGACACCGTTGGCTACAACGAGGGCTTCTGGATCGATCGCGGGGTCGCACCGCACACCGAGGAGCTGCACACGGTTGAGAAGTTCACCCGCACTGATATGGCGTCGATCCGCTACGACGTGACCATCGACGATCCCGGCGCCTACACGAAGCCGTGGGGCGGTACGATGAACCTGCGGCTCGAAGCGGGCACCGAGCTGTTCGAGTACGTGTGTCAGCAGCAGAACTTCGCGCACGAGTTGATGGTCGGTGCCCTCGGGCACGTCGACCGTACAACCCTCCCTGTACCTTGATGGAGGGGGAACGGGTGCGAGGGGTGCAAAAGGTGCGATGGGTGCGAAGAGTGCGAGCACTGAGCGTTACGGTGCTCGCCGTAGTTCTCGCAGCCGCAGCGGTTCACGCGCAGAACAATTTCATCTACAAGGCGCCGACGGCTGCCGATTGGGCGGCGCTGGCGAAGCTCCCGGATTTCAGCGGCGTGTGGGAAGTGGGCTTCGGTCCGGCGCCAGGTGCGGCACGTGGCGCGGCGCCCGGAGCGCCTCCGGCTGGAGCAGCGCCACCTGGCCCAGCACGTGGTGGTGCGCCGCGCGGCGGTGGTGCCGCGGCTCCCGGCGGTGGCCGCGGACGCGGCGGCGGTGGCCCACAGCTGACGCCGGCCGCAGAAGCGCGGCGCAAGGAGCTTCAGACGCAGGCCGCGAACGTCCAGGATTCACCGGCCGCCAACTGTCTCCCGCCTGGAATGCCCGGCATCATGGGGCAGCCCTATCCGATGGAGTTCCTGCTGACGCCGGGCAAGGTGACGATCGTCATCGAGGCCTACCAGCAGGTGCGCCACATCTACACCGATGGCCGGCCGCTGCCCGAAGACCCGGATCCGAAGTTCCACGGGACATCGATCGGACGATGGGAGGGCGATACGCTCGTTGTGGATACGGTGGGCTTCTCTCCACTGACCGAGATTGCGCGCTACGTTCCGTTCAGCGCGAAGGCCCGCATCGTCGAGCGATTCCGCCTCACCGATCCGGACACGATGAGCATCGAGACCACCATCACGGATCCTGACGTTCTGACGGCACCGCAGGTGTCGACCCGGTCGCTCCGACGCCATCGCAACTGGACGACCGCGGAATATATCTGCGAAGAGAACAACCGCAATTCTGTCGACAGCTCCGGCAAGGCCGTGATCGATCTGACGCTGCCGGCGAAGAAATAGGAGAGGTCATGAGGACACGGTTCTACGTTGCGCTGTTTGCCGCGATGCTGCTCGCCGGCAGCGCGCGCCTCGTCGCGCACCACTCGTTCTCGGCGTTCAACACGGAGACCGAGAAGACGATCACGGGCACGGTCAACCGTTTCGAGTGGACCAACCCGCACACCTGGGTCTGGGTGGACGTCACCGAGAACGGCAAGACCGTCACCTGGGGCGTCGAAGGCATGAG
The DNA here is from genome assembly GCA_035647075.1 of Vicinamibacterales bacterium. Taxonomy (GTDB): domain Bacteria; phylum Acidobacteriota; class Vicinamibacteria; order Vicinamibacterales; family UBA2999; genus Gp6-AA40. The sequence goes on from DASROF010000253.1 coordinate 14,464, forward strand.
CCCGAACTATCTGTCGCGACGCGGCTGGTCGAAAAACACCTTCAAGCCGGGCGACAAGATCACGCTCACGGTCCGTCCGATGCGCGATGGTTCGCCGGGCGGCATGTTCGTGCGCGGGATCCTCGCCGACGGCAAGCCGATCACGTTCGCCGCCACCGAGCAATAGCAGGCCACGTCATGAACGCGATCTTCATCGGGATCAAAGGGAGCGTTGTCGCCGTCGATCGCGCCACTGGCGACACGATGTGGACCACACACCTGAAAAGCTCGAGCTTCGTCACCGTTGCCGTTGAAGACGGCAGCATCTTCGCAGGAACGGCCGGCCATCTGTTTTGCCTCGATCCATCAACTGGATACGTACGATGGACCAACGAGCTGAAGGGTTTCGGCTACGGACTGATTTCCATCGCCAGCGCCGACTCGTCTGCGGCCTTCGGCGAGTACAAGAGACGTCAGGACGCCTCCCACAGCTCCGCCGGAGCGTGAATCAGCTCTTGCGGCTTTGCAGCTGGTGGTACCCAAGCTGCCGGCGCGCCTCTGCGAGCGTCTTGCCCTGATCGATCAACGCGCGGATCGACTGCTCCACTGAGTCGATTTCCTCCGCCGCGGCCAGCACGGCTTCCTCATGCTCCCGCGGTATGACCAGCACCCCATCTGCATCGCCGCGCAACAGATCGCCCGGGGCCACCCGGGCATCACCGATGTTCACGACGACGTTCATCGCTTCGACCTGAACGCGGTCTTTGCCGGTGCGCATGGAGTAGCTGCGGCTGTAGATGGGATAGCTGAGATCGCGACAGAGATACGTGTCGCGGCAGGCGCCGTCGATCACCGTGCCCGCAATGCCACGCCGATGAGCGACCCACGTGAGGATGTCGCCCCAGACAGTCGCGTTCTCGCGTCCGCCGTTGTCCAGCACCACCACCGCCCCCGGCTCGACGTCGTCGATGTAGTCACCGACCGTCCCGGCAGGTTTCCCGGCGGGGCCGTAGAGGATCGTGAATGCGCGGCCGGTCAGTCGAAAGGTGTGATCGAGCGGCTTGATGTTCAGGCACTGGCCGGCGATGCCGAGGCGATCCAGGGCGTCGCTGATGGAGGTCGTGTCCAACCGTGACGCCCGGTCGCAATTGCGGTCGTCGTTAGAGCTCATTGGTCATTTCTTCAGCATCGTTTCGTAGCCGATTCCCATCACCTGGCTGATCGGCGTTCCTGCACGAAGCGCGGCCACCATCGCGCGCTCGCGAGCGACGACAGCCTCGGCAGCCGCAAGCATGCGTTCCACGTCTCCCTGGGCCACGAACACGATCCCGCTGCCGTCCGCGACCACGAAGTCGCCAGGACTGACGGTCACATCGCCGACTGTGATGGCGACGTTCGTGGCGGCTTCGACGATGCGCCCGCGCGCGGTTCTGGATGTCGTGGAGCGCGCAAAGATGGGGAAGTCGTACTCGCGCGCTTCATCAATGTCGCGTGCCGGGCCATCGACGATGACGCCAGCGACCTGACGCAGCTTGGCGCCGAGCGACAGATTGCCGCCCCAGCACGCCGCGTCAATGCCCGTACGCTGCTCCATGACGATCACGTCGCCAGGCTGGGCGGACTCGATGGCGGTGGTCCCGAGGTGCCTCGCGGCGGGTGGCTGACCTTCATCACGGCCCATCTTCACCGTGATGACCCGCCCGGCTAGCCGGCGCGTTGTTGTCTGCCGCGCAATGCCGCTGACCGCGCCCGGCAGGGAAAGCCGGTCGAGTGCGTCCGATACCGCGCAGGCGTCGAGCTGTGACAGGCGTGAGAGGACGTCGTTCATTGCCAGTACGAGAAGCACATCGCATTGCCGGTGCCCGCCTCGGATCGATAGCACGGCACGTAATCCACGTGGTGGTACTTGAGTCCGGCGGCGTTCATGGCCGCAATCACCGGATACCAATTCTTGATTTCCGCCGTCCCGATCTTGAAGTAGCTCTCCGGCAGGCTGGCCAGCAATTCCTCGTCGCCGGTCTGCATCCCGGTGATGACCTGCCGATCGAACTCCTCATCGATCACGAAATGCGTCAGGCCGCCGGACGCCATCAGCGCCACCCGTTTGAATCCAGCGTAGGACTTGATGGCGCGGTACAGCGCGTGGCCGAGATCAAGGCAGCGGCGCAGCTTCGGGGTGTTGTGCGGGAAGTGCACGTTCAGGATGATCGGGACGCTCGGCGGCGTCTGGTCGTGAAGAATCGTGTGATAGAAAAAGCCATACGCGTGCGGAATGCCGCCGCGCGGCGCGCCGCTCGGGGTTTCGTCCGACTGCGCCAGGTCGAAGTTCTCGTCGCCGAGCGAGCGAAGAATGTGGTCGGCCAGATCGGTCGCTCCCGGGTACGACGCGCCTTCCTCTGGTGAGTTGGCCGGTTCCGCGATGTTGAGACCCGGCTGATCCTCATGCAGGTGCTGCACGTTGCTGATCTGGCTGCCGCGGTAGACGGTGATCGCCGGGGTCAAGCCGGGATTGAAGAACTCGCGTTGATCGTTGCCGAGGATCACCACCGCGTCGGGCGCCACGTCGTTGAACTTGCGACCGAGCGCCTCGAGCGCGCTGCGGCACTGCAGAAAGCGTTCGCGTCGCTTCTCGACGGTGGTTTCGTGTGCGAACCCCGGCGTTCGTGCCTGCAGGAGCGAGGCGAAGTCGTAGACCTTGCCGCGGAACGCATGCTTCGTGTTGGCGCGATCGGCCGCCGCGCGGAGATCCCACTGCTCGGGCGGCGTCGAGAGAAGCGGCCCGTGAGACGAGCCAATGCCAAGGACGATGTCTGCCATAGATGGACGCTCTTAAGATTCAACATTCAAAATGCAAACCGTGCCTGCGCTGGTCCCGCTCGGCGTTCGCATTTTGCATTTTTGAACTTGCATGTCGTTATTCATCTCTCCGGTCGCCACCGTGAGAAGTGCCGCTCCAGTCGTTCCGCCAGCCACGTCAGCACGATACCGGCGAAGGCGATGATGACCACCCCCAGAAACACGGTGTCCGTCTGAAAGGTCTGGCCTCCGTAGTTGACCATATATCCGATCCCTTCGCTGCCGCCGAACATCTCGCCGACGACGACGCCGATCAGGCCGAGGGCCACGGCCTGGCGCACGCCCGTCAGGATGAACGGCACGGAGCCGGGGACGATGACGGTCGTGAAGATCTGCGAGTCTGACGCGCAGAAGGCTCGGGCCGCGCGCAGGAGATCGCGGTCGATCGCCTTGACGCCGCCAATGGTGTTCATCAACACAGGGAAGAACGCGTTGATGAAGACGATGAAGACCTTCGACCACATGCCGATGCCAAACCAGATGAGGACGAGCGGGACCAGCGCCACGCGCGGCGTCGAATAGAGCGCGGTCAGAAACGGCTCGACGAGCATGGCCAGCCGCCGGTACCAGCCGATGAGCACGCCAAGGACCACGCCGGCCGCGATCGCCAGTCCCACGCCGATCACGAAGTTCCGCCCGCTATAGAGCATGTCCTGCTTCAACCGACCGTCGTTCCATTCGGCGATGAACCGTTCGACGACCTGTGACGGCCCGGTGAAGAAGAGCGGCGAGATCTTGCCGGCCTGCCACAGGGCCTCCCAGGCGGCGAGTGCGACGATAATCGCGCTGCCGCCAAGGATGAGCGCCTCGTGCCGCTGGTAGAACGAGCGGCGCGGGGGCGGCAGCAGATCGGGATCATCGACGACGGTCATGTCAGTCGGTCCCCGCGATGTCCAGAGGCTGCGGCTGATCCTCCACCAACCGCCAGATTGCGTCCTCAATTTCCAGGAATCGTGGTTCGCGCTTGAGGGCGAGCGTCCGCGGCCGTTCGAACGGCACGGTGAACACACCCTTCACGCGGCCGGGCCGCGGACTCATCACAGCCACGCGATCCGCCAGGTAGATCGCTTCATTGATCTGGTGGGTGATGAAGACGACGGTCTTCCGGGCGTGGCTCCAGATCTTCAGCAGCTCCGCCTGCATCTGCTCGCGCGTCTGCGCGTCGAGGGCGGCAAACGGCTCGTCCATCAGCAGCACCGCGGGATCGGCGGCAAGCGCGCGGGCGAGATTGACGCGCTGCTGCATGCCGCCAGAGAGTTCGGACGGATAGTGTTTTTCGAATCCGGCAAGGCCGACGAGTCTGATGAACGCGTCCGTCCGCTCGCGCATCGCTGCGGCGTCGAATCGTTTCTGCAGCTCCATCGCGTAGCGGACGTTGCCGGCGACGGTCCGCCACGGCAACAAGCTGGCGTGCTGAAAGACGACGGCGCGATTGAGGCCGGGGCCGCGGATCGCGTCTCCGTCGATCGCCACCGCCCCGTCGTCGTAGGTCAGCAGACCGGCGAGGATGTTGAGCAGGGTTGTCTTGCCGCATCCGCTCGGCCCGACGATGGCGACGAACTCCCCGGCATCCACCGACAGTGAGACGTCGGAGAGCGCGAGGACCTGGCGTCCATCCCGCTCGACGTAGTAACGCTTCGTCAGCCTGTCTATCTGAAGCTTGATCACCTACCGAAACGCGTCCCGGCCCCTTCGGTCCTCTTCGGCTTTGATTCCGGGACCGAACAGCTGCTCGAAATACCCGTCCTTCACCAGGCGGTTGACGACGCTGTTGTCGATCACGCGCTTGAAATCGAACTCCTTCAGATCCTTGGCCAGTCGCGGATCGACCTGCTGATTGATGATGGCCTTGACGGCGGGCTGCATCACGTACGGCACACGGTCGAAGATGTTGCCCTTGGCGTAAAGGTCGTAGATGCGGGCGACATCGGCCTCGGGCTGCTTGTCGTAGGCGATATAGGTTTTCACCGCGAACGCCTTGTCTTCATAGAAGCGCTTGATCGCCTCGGCGTGCGCCTTGATGATCTGCTCCGGCAGGCGGGGGTTGGCCGCAATCGCGCTCTTGCTGAACATATACGTGGTCGCCGCGAAGACCGGGTAGTCCGCGAGATTCGCCAGGTTCTTGAAGCCGGCCTCTTCGAGTCGGAAGTAGTTCGGCGCGGTCAGCAGGGTGGCATCGGCACGATTGGTCTGCAGCGCCGATGCTCGCCCGGTGACGTCGGTGCCCACCTGGACCCACGTCACGTCCCGGTTGCCGATGCCGAAGTTTTTCAGCAGCGCGACGGTGTAATTGTAGGGAGCGTCGCCGAGTGCGCCCACGGCAATGCGTTTCCCCTTCAGCTGTTTCGCGTTGCTGAATTCCTTCTGGCTGATCAGGGCGAACAATCCCTTGTTCGACGAACTGCCCATCAGCGCGAACGAGGCGTCGCGCGCGCTGGCCACCATGGCCTGCTCGAGCGAGTGGTTGACCATCACCGCCTGGCCGCTCGTCAGCATGGCCACGCCGGTCGGATGGACACCGAACTGCAAATCGACATCGAGCCCCTGTTTCTGGTAGTAGCCGCCGTCGCGTGCGATGTAGAGCGGCCACGTCGCCCCGCTGCGCGTCGGGTAATTGATCGTGACCTTCTGCAGCGACTGCCCGTGAACCGGCCCGAAGGTCAGCGCACACCATGCCGCCACCGCCGCTAGCAACGCGCGAACAATCGTCTTCATGGTCGAGCCTCTGAAAGTGTCAAGTGACAACGTTCAAGTAACAAGTCAGTTACAAGTCCTCTAGACAGCTGCCGCTTCCGGAACTTTGAGGTTGAACAGTTTCTTCGCGTTGTCCTCGAAAATCATCTTCTTGTCGGCATCGCTGAGCCACTCGATCGCTTCGATCGTGAAGCGTGTCTCGTCGAGCCAGCGCCCTGTCCGCGGGTCTTTCACCGTGCCGACGCCCGGGCGTTCCGTGCCGAATAGACACCGGTCAACGCCGACGGTCTTGAAGAGCAGCTCGAGCGCGTCTTTCGAGTACAGCACAGTGTCGTAATAGAGGTTCCGCATCGCCTCCGAAAAGCGCGTCGCGCCGGGACGCCGGAGCGAGCTCGCCTCGAAGCGCGCGTACTGATACGGGATCGCGCCGCCGCCGTGGGAGACGAGGATCTTCAGCGTCGGAAAGTCCTTGAACACGCTTGACGAGAGCAGCGAGACCACGCCGATGCCTTCCTCGTTGATGAAGTGCAGCGAATAGGGGAGCCGCTCCGAGCGACACCCGGTTGAGTGGATGTGGCCGGGGATGTCGAGCTCGCAGAGCTTCTCGTACAGCGGATACCAGAAGCGGTCACCGAGCGGCGGCGTTTCCTGACCGCTGCATTCACCCGGATCGGGGTTGAGCAGGCAGCCGACGAACCCCTGTTCCTTCACCAGCTTTTCCAGGTACGGCACCACCGCCTTCGGGCTGACGCCGGGCGTCAGCGGTAATCCCGCCACCGCGCGGAACGTCGAGGGATACAGCTGGACCTGTTTCGCGATGATGTTGTTCGTTTCCTCGACGAACCACTGCACGAGTTTCGGCGACTCGCTCGTCATCATCTGGTAGGGGCGCGGCGAGATCAGCTGCATGTCGGTGCCGACCTCTTTCAGCTGGCCGAGGTGCGAGCTCCCCCCGAACACCGGCTGATTGAGCGCCTCCCGGACGTCCTCGTCGTTGGCGAGGTTGCCGCCGCGTCCATGGGCGCCGCGATGGGCAAGGATCTGCGCCTTGTAGACGTAGAGACTGTCGGGTGCCGTGACGTGGCCGTGGGAGTCGATGATCACCGGGTGCCTCCTGTGGTGGGCGTGGATTGTAATTCAGTTGGTAGTTGGTAGTTGGTAGTTGGTAGTTGGTAGTTCGGAGTTGGTAGTTGGCTAAAATCCGCACTGATGAAAATCGACCTCTTTTGCCACATCCTGCCGCCCGCATATTTCGAGCGCATGACGGCGGTGTCCACCCGCGGCGCCTACATGCAGAAGCGCGTCCGTGGCATTCCGGCGATGGTCGATCTCGACGAGCGTTTCCGGATGATGGATCTGTTCGACGACTACGTGCAGGTGCTGAGTCTGGCGGCGCCTCCAATCGAGGCGCTCGGCTCGCCCAGTCAGACGCCCGAGCTGGCGATGCTTGCCAACGACACGATGGCGGAGACCGTCGCCCGGCATCCGGACCGGTTCCCCGGCTTCATCGCCTCTGTGCCGATGAACAACCCGGAGGCCACGATGCGCGAGATCGATCGCGTGGTCGGTGCATTGGGTGCGGCCGGGATCCAGATCTTCACCAACGTCAACGGGCGGCCGCTGGACGACCCGGATTTCCAGCCCGTGTTCCAGCGGATGGCGGAAATCGGCCGCCCAATCTGGATGCATCCGACGCGAGTCGGTTCGTTTGCGGACTACGCCACGGAAGACAAGTCCAGGTTCGAACTGTGGTGGGTATTCGGCTGGCCGTACGAGACGAGCGTGGCGATGGCGCGGCTCGTGTTCGCCGGCTATTTTGATCGCTGGCCAGCGCTGCACATCATCACGCACCACATGGGAGGAATGATTCCGTATTTTGCCGGCCGGATCGGGCCGGGCCTCGATCAGCTCGGCGCGCGCACGGACGATGAGGATCTGTCCGTGTACTTGAAGCGTTTGCAGAAGCGTCCGTATGACTATTTCAAGATGTTCTTTGCCGACACGGCGCTCTTCGGCGCGCGTGACGCGATGGAATGCGGGCTCAAGTTCTTTGGCGTGGATCGGGTCATCTTTGCAAGCGACTTCCCGTTCGACCCGGAGAAGGGCACGTTCAACGTCCGCGAGACCATCAAGGACATCGAGGGATTGCCGATCTCAGTCGCCGAGCGGCGGCAAATCTACGAGGGCAATGCCCGGAAGCTGCTTCGCCTGACGTGAGGACGCGGAGGAGGGCGGAGGTCACGGATTCACAGGAGGCACGGAGGTACGGAGGAACGGAGACGCGCGAGGATGCTGGTTCTTGACCACCAAGATCACGAAGATCCACCAAGAGGTGCGAACGGCTGAATGCTCTGCGCGTCCTCCGTTTCTCCGTTTCTCCTGTGAATCCGTTACCTTCGTATACTCCGTTGACTCGCCAACCAATGATGAAATTGATCGCTCCCACGTTCTTCGAGACGCCGGCAACGTTTCGCGTGTGGCTGCGGAAGCATCATCGAACAGCAGATGAGCTGTGGGTCGGCTTCTACAAGAAAGCGGCCGGCAGACCGAGCATCACGTGGCAGGAAGCGGTCGATGAGGCGTTGTGCTTCGGGTGGATTGACGGTATCCGCAAGAGCGTGGACGCCGAGAGCTACACGAACCGCTTCACCCCCCGGCGGCGCGGCAGCGTCTGGAGTGCTGTCAACACTCGTCGCGCACTCGAGCTCATTAAAGATGGCCGCATGCGGGCCGCCGGGAAAGCCGCGTTCGAAGCAAGGGACGCGGCGAAGACCGATGCCCTGTCACGCGTCCGCGTCGCCGCGCGTCTCGAAAAAGCCCATGAGGCGCAGTTCAAGGCGAACGTCGCGGCCTGGGAGTTTTTCAGCGCCCAGCCACCGGGCTACCGACGCATGGCCGCCTGGTGGGTCCTCAGTGCCAAGCGCAATGAAACGCAGGCGAGGCGGCTTGCTACGCTGATACAAAGGTCCGCGTCGGGTCGGCGTCTCGTGCCGATGTAAGCCCGCCGCCACGAGCTCCTGAAAATCTTTACGTTTTCTTTACCCTTACTTCGCCTGATCCCCTTCCCCGTCCCCCCATTTGTGTGTAGGATCAGCCCGCTATCTTCGACAGGAACGCCCACCGGAGAGATACGGGAGAGATATAGACACATGCGAGTCTTGACCTTTGTACTGGCCCTCGCGCTCGTCGCGCTGGCGGGTGGAGCGGCTGTCGCCCAGGAAGGGCATCCACTGAAGGGATCGTGGATCGGCACCTGGTCGGGCAATAAAGTCCACGGCGACGACGTGCTGTTCGTGCTGAACTGGGACGGCAAGGCCATCACCGGGATGATCAATCCGGGCACGGACAACATCTCGATCAAGTCGGCCACGCTCGATCCCGACAAGTGGACGGTGCATTTCGAGGCCGATGCGAAGGACAAGGCCGGTGCCATCAACTACGTCATCGACGGAAAGATTGAAAACCTCCCGATGCCCAATCGCTTCATCAGCGGCACGTGGAAGAGTCAGCGCGGCAGCGGCGCCTTCCGCATTCAGCGTCAATAGCGAATGGGAACGTCCATGAAGTTCATTACGCGTGGTCTTGCCGTGGTCGTCGCGCTCGTGTGCTTGACGAGCGTCAACACGGTCGCGCACCACTCGATCGCGGCGAAGTTCGACGAAAGCAAAACCCAGACGCTGTCCGGGGTCGTCACGCTCGTTGACTGGCGCAACCCGCACGTGCACGTGTTCATGAACGTCAAGGGGGCGAAGGGCGAGCAGGTGAACTGGGCGATCGAGCTCGAGAGCCCGATCGATCTGCACGACAGCGGCTGGAACAAGGATTCCGTGAACCCGGGCGACGCCATCACGGTGACCGGTTTCCCCGCGCGGAACGGCTCCCGTCAGGTCTGGTCGAGCAAGATGACGCTGACCCAGGGTGGCAAGCAGGTGCTCAATTACACCCCGAAGGCGCCACCACCTCTCCTGGCGAAACGTCCCGCCCCCGTCGGCCCGAACGGCGTCGGTCGGCTTGGTATGGTTCCGGGGGGAGTCGACGGGTACTGGGCGTTTCCGAGTTCGACCGTCCTTGTGGAGAGCACGGCGAAGGTGGATATCCGGCCCGATGGCCTTCTGCGCAACCCGGCTGCCGATGCGGCCAAGGTTGCCCCGATGCAGCCATGGGCGCTCTCGCTCTACAAGAACCGCCAGACGAGGTTCCTTCAGGACGATCCGACGTTCTTGAACTGCAAACCGCCAGGTGGGCCGCGCCAGTTCCAGCAGCCCTACGGAATCCAGTTCGTGGAGGATAACGAGCGCCAGCGAATTTTTGTGCTGATTGGGGGCGGAAACCGAAATTACCGTATCATTTACCTTGACGGCCGGTCCCATGTCGGCCAGGTGGGTGGCGATGACGATAACCCGCTGTACTACGGTCGGGCGGTCGCCAAGTGGAACGGTCAAACCCTGGAAGTGGACACTCGCGGATTCAACGAGGACTTCTGGTTCACGAACGGCGGGCTGCCTCACACCGAACAGTTGAAGCTGCTCGAAAAGTTCACGCGGACGGATTTCGATACGCTTCGGTATGACGTAACCATCGACGACCCCGGCGCCTACACGCGGCCGTGGTCAACAGGCTGGACTCTCCGCTGGGTTGGCGGAGCGGATTTGCCCGTGCATTTTTGTCAGGATAATAGGCCGTAAGAGGCTGGGACCATCAACGGAGGAACGAGATGAGAGCGTATTTACTTGGTGGCTTGATCGCCGGGGTTCTTCTCCTCGCGGGCGGCAAGGCAATGGCTCACCATTCATTCGCGGCGGAGTTCGATGCGAACAAGCCAGTCAAGCTGACCGGCACCGTCACGAAAGTTGAGTGGACCAACCCTCACGTGTGGTTCTACATCAACGTCAAGGACGAGAAGACCGGCAAGGTCGAGAACTGGGGCGCCGAGATGGGTCCTCCGCACGGCCTGCAGCGGCGCGGCTGGCGGCGTGAAACCCTGAAGATCGGTGAGCAGGTCACCGTCGAAGGGTCGAAGGCGAAGAACGGCACCAACCGCATGAACGCGCGCTCAGTGACGATGACGTCCACTGGCGGACGGCCGGGCGAAACGCTCGACGCGGCCTCCAGCCAGGGCGGCAACAACAACTAAGGTCGGCAGCTCCGCCGCGCACGACGGCTGCGGCGCGCGGCGGAACCTGTCCACACGGACGATGGCGGTGGTGCACAACGCGCCCCGCTATCCTCGCCTCTTTTCTCGTCGGGCACGCCTCCAGGGCGGAGCCCTCCCGTGAGGAGTACGTTGATGCGCAATGGTTTCGCGCTGCTCATTGCCGGCGCCTTGTTTCTGTCGCCGGTGCTTGGCGAGTCTCTGCTCGGGCAGCAGCAGGGAGGCGCACAGCCTCCCGCGAGCCAGCAGGGCGGTGGCCAGGGGCAGCCGGGCGCGACGCCAGCGGCCGCGCCCCAGGATGGTCGGCAGGGTGGTGGTCGGCAGGGCGGTGGTGGAGGCGGTCGCGGCGGTGGTCGAGGTGGCGGTCGCGCTGCAGCGCCCGCGGCGCCGGCGCCGAGACGGCCCGATGGTCGCGTCTACCTCGGAGCGGCGACGCCGAAACAGAAGGGGCTGTGGCTGCCTCCTGGATTGCCGCCACTCGTCGACGCCAAAATCGTCCCGTTCATGGCCTGGTCGAAGGGCGTGTTTGAAGACCGTCTGAAGAACGAGCTCGAACCCCATACGCGCTGCAAGGCATCGGGAGTGGCCCGACAGTTCCTCACGCCATACGGCGTCGAGATGGTCGAACTCGAGGATCAGAAGCGCATCTACATCTTCGACGTTGGCGGGCCGCACACCTTCCGGACGATCTTCATGGACGGTCGCGAGCATCCGAAGGATCTGGTTCCCAGCTATTACGGTCACAACATCGGCCACTGGGAGGGCGACACGCTCGTTGTCGATACCGTGGGATTCGTGGAAAGCTTCTGGCTCGATCGCCGCGGCACACCGCATACCGACAAGCTGCACACGACCGAGAAGTTCACGCGCCTCGACGCAGCGACGATGAAGTACGAGGTGACGATCGACGATCCAGGCGCGTATACCGCGCCGTTCACCGGCGGCTTCAACCTGCGCTGGGAGGACGGAACAGAACTCTTCGAATACGTCTGCCAGGAAGCGAACTACGCGGGCGAGCTGATGGTCGGCACGGCAGAGTCTGTCAGCCGATCGACGTCCATCGTTCCCTGACGAACTCCCAACTTCCAACTTCCAACTCCCAATCCGGAACTCGGGATTTTGGGAGTTGGGAATTGGACGTTGCGAGTTGTCATGCTCCACCTCCACATCACATCTCTCAATCACATTGCCGTCTGCGTGACCGACATCGCGCGGTCGAAGCGCTTCTACGGCGGCGTGCTGGGGTTGAAAGAGATCCCGCGCCCGGCGTTTCCCTTCGACGGTGCCTGGTACGAGCTGGCCGATGGGCGGCAATTCCACCTGATCGTTCATGACCGTCCGCTGACGCTGCGGGGCACGACGGAGGTCGACCCGCGCGACGGGCATCTCGCATTCGGAGTGGACGACTTCGACCGGGCGGTCGCGCATCTACAGGCCGCTGGGGTCGAGTGCGTCGTCAGGCCCCAGAACGTGACGCCCTGGAAGCAGACCTATTTCACTGATCCCGACGGAAACGTCATCGAGCTCAACGCGCTGCGTTAGAATCGCCACCGAGGACACCGGGGAGTAGCGACAAAAAGCACGACTCTCAGTGGCCTTTGGCAGGAGGAAACGTGAGGCGAAGTCTCTGGCTCTTCGTGGCGATCGCGCTGGTCCTTCGCGTGGACGCTGCGACGCCCACCGTTCGACCGGAAGAGGTCGGGCTGTCGTCGGAGCGTCTGAAGCGAGTGACCGAGCTGATGCAGCGGCTGATCGACGCGAAGACGTTCAGCGGCGCGGTGACGCTGGTCGCGCGCAATGGCCGCATCGCGCACTTCGAGGCTCAGGGAGTGATGGACCTCGACTCGAAGACGCCGATGCAGAAGGACACTATCTTCCGCATCATGTCGATGACCAAGCCGGTTGTCGGCGTCTCCGTGATGATGCTGGTCGAGGAAGGGAAGATCCGGCTGACCGACCCGGTAGGCAAGTTCATTCCCGAGTTGCAGATGCTCAAGGTGACGGTGCCCAACAGCGACGGAGTAAGCGCGGCGGCTCCGTCAGGTGCCGTTTCTGCGCCGCAACCGAGTCGCGTGGTTGACGCGGCGCGGCCGATCACGGTTCGCGATCTGCTGACGCATACGTCGGGGTTGATGAGCGGCGGAGCCAGCGCGGCGCAGGCCTCGCAGGTAGCGATTGGCGCCGGGGAACCGCTCGCGGTGGTGATCCCGAAGTTGAAGAACGTGCCGCTCGATTTCCAGCCCGGCACACGCTGGGCGTACAGCGGCCAGTATGGTTTCGACGTGCTCGCGCGCGTGGTCGAAATCGCGTCTGGGATGCCGTTCGATCGCTTCACGAAGCAGCGCATCTTCGATCCGCTCGGCATGAAGGACACGTTCTTCTACCCGGTCGCTGGCAATCCGCGCATCGCCACGCTCTATCGGGTCATCGACGGTCAGTTGCGGAAGCAGCCGGAGGGCGCGCATGTGAACGGCGCCTATTTCTCCGGCGGCGGTGGTCTCTTCAGCACCGCGGAGGACTACCTGCAATTTGCGTTGATGCTGATGAACGGCGGGCAGCACGATGGCAAACGACTGCTCAGCACGCGCTCGGTCGAGATGATGAGCAGTGTCTTCGCTCCCGATACGCTGCCGGGGCGTCAGGCCGGCGAAGGATACGGATTGAGCATGCGTGTCGTCACCGATCCCGGGGCGCGTAATACGTTCCTGTCAAAGGGCAGCTTCGGGTGGAGCGGCGCGTACAACACCCACTTCTTCATCGATCCGAAGGAAAAGATCGTCGGAATCTTCATGACGCAGTCGGCGCTTCTCGAGTCGCGCGGTCAGGTTCGCGACGACTTTGAAACCGCGGTCATGCAGGCGATTGTCGGCGGCGCCGGTGCACAGACGGGCACGAACTGATCTGGAGGCAACGTGAGGCAGAGCATTCTCATCGTCACAGCCGCTGGCCTCCTTGGCTTCGTGGCTCTGTCCGCCGAGCGGCCGCCGTTCGTCCCGATCACCGACAAGACGCTCCTGAATCCTGCGCCGGAAGACTGGCTGATGTACAGCCGGACCTACGACGCGCAGCGCTTCAGCCCGCTGAAGCAGATCACCCGCCAGAACGTTGCGCAACTGAAGGAAGTCTTCAAGATCGAGTTCCCGGCCGGACAGCAGGAAAGCATCCCGCTCGAATATCGCGGCGTGCTGTATGTCGTCGTGCCGCCGAACGCGATCCGCGCTGTTGACGCGACGACCGGCGAGCAGATCTGGGAGCACAAACGGCCGTCGGGAGCGGCGCGAGTCAAAGCGATCGCGCTCTACGACGACAAGGTGTACTGGACGGCGCCGGACGGGTTTGTCCAGGCACTCGACGCGAAGACTGGCGAGGTCCGCTGGCAGACCAAGACCGACGGAGGCATGACCTCCGGTGTCATCGTCGTCGAAGGCAAGGTGCTGAGCGGACGCGCGTGCAGCCCCGTCGGCGCGAACTGCTACATCGCCGCTCACGATGCGAAGACGGGCAAGGAACTGTGGCGGTTCATGACGGCGGCACAGGACAGCGACCCTGGGGGCGCGTCGTGGGCGGGATCACCTGAAGCTGGTCGGATGGCGGCCACGTGGGGACTGCCGGGTGTTTACGATGCGCAACGGCGGCTGGTGCTCTGGGGCGTGGCTAACCCGATGCCGAACACGCGGCGCGCCAGACATGACGGCAAGTTCGACGCGGTGCCGACATCTGCGCCCGCGGATCTGTACAGCAACTCGACGGTCGCGTTGAATCCGGATACCGGCAAGCTGCAGTGGTATTTCCAGCACCTGCCCGGCGACGACTGGGATCAGGATTACACGCACGAGCGCACCCTCGTCCGTACTGCCGTCAACCCGAATCCGAAGTTCGTCAAATGGATCAATCCTGACGTCAAGCGCGGCGAGCAGCGCGACGTCAGCATCATGGTCGGTGAAGGCGGCGGGATCTTCGTCAACGATCGCGCGACGGGGCAATTTTTGTGGGCGACTCCGTTTCCCTTCGACGCGCCGAACTTCCTGATCAAGGACATCGACGTCAAGACCGGTCGCGTGCACGCCAACGACAGCGTGATGTTGAAGCAGCCCGGCGAGCGCCACGTCATCTGCTCGTACAACACTCGAAGCTATTGGCCGACGGCGTATCATCCCGGCGAAAACGCGCTCTATATCCCATACATCGACAACTGTCTCGATATGACCGCTGCCAGCACCGATGGCAGCGTGCGTGAACGCCGCGTGGCTGTGGCGCGGGAGGGAAGCGACCCCGCGACGTGGGTCGGCCTCGCCAAGGTGAACGTGTCGACCGGAGAGATTCAGTACATCCGTCGGCAGCATGCACCGAGCAACGGCGCCGTGCTGACGACCGCCGGCGATCTGGTGTTCTGGGGAGACCTGGACCACATGTTCCGCGCCTTCGACGCGGCCAGCGGCAAGCTGCTCTGGGAGACGACGCTGAACGGGCCGGTTCAGAACAGCACGATTACGTATGCCGTCAACGGCAAGCAATACGTCGCGGTGCTGACCGGCGTTGGCGCCGTCACCACCTCGCTGATTCAGCAGGCTGGCCTCAAGACGAACAGCCGGTACAACTCGCTGTCCGTGTTCGCGCTTCCCTGACATGCGTCTGTGGCTGTGCGCGCTGCTGGCCTGCCTGGTCACCATGAGCGGACCCGCGCTGCCGACTGCTCAATCCCGTCCCGATCCAATGGCGACCGCCGTCGCTGACCTGGTGACGGCAAATCGAATCCTGGCGGCAGAAGGCATCCTCGACGGGCTCGGCCATGTGAGCGTCAGAAAGCCGGGCGACCCGTCGCGCTTTCTCCTGGCTCGATCCATCGCCCCTGAACTGGTCACCGCGGACGACATCCTCGAATACGCCGCCGACGGCGAGCCGATCGACGCGAAGGGGCGCGACTCGTACCGCGAGCGGTTCATTCACAGCGAGATTTATCGCGCGCGACCGGATGTTCAGGCGATCGTCCACTGCCATACGCCGTCGCTGATTCCGTTTGCAGCGTCCGATGTGCCGATGCGTGCCATGTATCACATGGCAGCGTTTGTCGCCGACGGCGTTCCCGTCTTCGACATTCGCAAGGCAGCGGGGGTGACCGATCTGCTCGTGAAGGATGCGCCGCTCGGGCGGGCGCTCGCGAAGACGCTCGGCGCGAAGTCCGCGCTGCTCATGCGCGGCCATGGAGCGGTCATCGTCGCGAACTCCATCCCCAACGTCGTGGGGCGCAGTGTCTATCTCGATCTCAATGCGCGCGCGCAGCTGCAAGCCATCCAGCTCGGCGGCAAGCTGACCTACGTGGAGGTCGATGAAGCCAAGCTCCGCATGACTGATCCCAACGAGTATTCACGCGCATGGGATCTGTGGAAGCGGAAGGTGTCTGGGGGTCGTTGAGTTATTTCACGGCCCCCGTGTCGTGAACGATCTTTCCGCCCACGACCGACATGATTGAATTGGTCTTCTTGATCGCCTCGTCCGGCACGGCGACGTTGTCGAAGTAGTCCTGATTCAGCACGACGAGATCTCCCAGTTTGCCGACCTCAATCGAGCCTAGCTGATTCTCCTCGCGCAGGAACCAGCCGTTGCTCGCGGTGTACAGCCTCAGGACCTGATCACGCGAGATCACCTGATCGCCGTTGATCACCTGTCCGCGAGCATTCTTGCCGGTGACGGCGTAGTACATCTGCAGCCACGGGTTCATCGGCGCGATCTGCATGCCGTCGGAGCTCATGCCCGCGGGTATGCCGTTGTTGACGATCATCTTGAACGGCGGACCGTTCTGCGCGGGCGTGCCGGCGAGGTAGCGCCAGCTGGTCAGGGACAGTCCACCGCCGATCGCCTTCAGCCGGTTGACCCATTCCTCGGTGATGAACGGCACGTGCGCGACCACCCAGCGCAGGTTCGCGATCGATGACTCTTTGTGCGCGGTCTCGTAGTCCTGGATCTCCTGCTGGAAGTCGTTCGGACTGAGCGAATGCACCTCTGCCCGCCAGCCGGCGCGCGCGATGAGCCTGGCCGCGTCCGTCGAGGACTTGGGGCCGCCGATGAACTCGCCGATGCCGCCCGTCTTGATCATGTCGTCGCCAAAGAACGGGATCGTGTTGCGCAGCCGCTCCTTCAGCGTGATGAGTTCCGGCGTGGCGTCCTGGTGGAGGTAGTTGATGCGCAGCCGGGCCGGCAGCAGTCCGTCGCGGTGCAGGGCCACGAACGGCAGATGCATCGTGTAGTTGTCTTCGTGGGCGGCGCCGTCGTTCGGCGTGTTGGTCGCCTGGAAGACGCCCTGATCAAGGTGGGTCGTGACGCCCAGGCTCAGCCCGTAGT
This sequence comes from Vicinamibacterales bacterium, assembly GCA_035647075.1. Taxonomy (GTDB): domain Bacteria; phylum Acidobacteriota; class Vicinamibacteria; order Vicinamibacterales; family UBA2999; genus Gp6-AA40. The sequence continues at coordinate 31,484 of DASROF010000253.1, forward strand.
TCATGGCGTCGATCGCGCCGCGGCGGCGTTCCGCGGTGTCGAGCAGCGTCTGGCGCAGCGTGAGCATCGCGCGCCCGGTCGCTTGTGCCCCGGCTGCGATCGATCCGTCGGCGCCAACAGGAATTGGCGCGGTGACCGGACTCTCGAAGAACTTCTTGCCGAGGCTGTTTGTTGCCGAGGGACCGCTGAAGCCTTCCGAAATGAACACCGGATTGTTCGGCGACGCCTTATCGAGCTCGGCCAGCGTCGGGAGGCGCGGCATTTCGGGTGGTGCGATCAGCTGATTGCGATGGAACCCACCGATCGTCGTGATCCACACGCCCTTCGGCGCGGCCGCGACGCGGGCCGCGATGATCGCCTGCACGTCGGCAATCGACGTCGCGTTCTCGAGCGGCGTGTGATACCCGGGCCGGTTGCCCATGACAACGATGTGATTGTGGTTGTCGATGATGCCGGGCACGACCGTCCGCCCGCGGAGGTCGATGATTCGTCGCCCGGCTGCAGCGCGGGGAACCGCACCGCCAACGGCCGCGAAGCGACCGTTCCGGATCGTCGCCGTCGTGACGACGGTATTCTTCGGGTCCATCGTATGGATGCGGCCGTTGACGAAGACGAGTTCATCGGCCTGGCTCTGGGCGGGCTGCGCCGCCGCAGCCTGGCCGCGCGCCTGCGCTTCCGCGGCGGGACTGACCAGCGCCGAACCAATGGCTGCAGCCACGCCTCCGCCGAGCACCTGCCGGCGTGAAATTCCCTTCAACGTCTCGTCTGACATACGGCTCCCCTCTGAACGAGAGAGGAGTATACGGCGGGCGAGCGTCAGGACGGGCGTGAGGCGCTGCCGTCGCTGGCGAAGCGAATCGTCACTGGAACGGCGGCGCTACCAAGAGGCGGACCCTCCCGCCCGTTGACCGAATAGGACAGCGCCGCCGGATCGCCAACGCGCAGAACGATGTCTCGTTGAGCGGTGAGGGACTGTTTTTCACCGGGCTGCAGCAAACGCGCGAAGGTCGGCTGGCCATCGACGACTGCTCGTACCCAGCAGTCGTTCTCCGCCCGGATTTCCATCTGCAGGCCCGTTCCGGTGGTGGCGATCGGGATCGGCTCGATCGGTGTGGGCGCGATCGGTGTCGGCGCGATCGGGGTGGGCTGCGCCATCGGGGCGGGCGTTTCGGACGACACGGCAGTGGCTTTCCGCGTGTTGGACGACGTATCGACCCCGTAACGGTTCACGGCGATCACGCCAGCCAGCAGCGCCGCGACGATCACCGCGGAACCCCACCTGGAGCGCGCCTCGAACAACTCGCGAAGAATGGACTCTGACCGACTTTCCTCTTTGACAGGCGGGGCCTTCGACTCAGGTTGAAACTCCTCGATTGGCGCCGTCATCGCGCGATATTGAGCGATCGCTGCGACAGGGTCGACGCCTACTTCCCTCGCATAGGTCCGGATGAAGGAACGGAGGAAGATTCCCGGCGGAACCTTCGACAATTCGTTGCGCTCGATGGCTTGCAGGTGATGCAGCGGGATGCGCGTGCGCGCGGCGAGATCATGAAGGGAAACTCCAGCGCGCTCACGTGCCTGACGAAGATCGGTGCCCAGATCCACAGTAGAGCTCCTTGCGTCGCGGGAAGTGTGCAAGGATCCCGCCGCGCAATGACCGCCGGTTCGCGGGCCTTGTTGTACCCGCGATGACGATAGGCGGTGCTAGCATTACGGCCTGTCGGCGCCCGGCAATGGGTTCGCCAATGACCTGCATCCTGGGACGTGGGTTTCAGGATCACGAGAGGACAGCCATGAGACGGTTCATCTCACCTCGCATCGCGCTGGTTGTGTTGGTGCTCGCATTATTTGGCGCAGCCGTGCTGTCGGCGCAGCGCACTCCCACGGCTGCGGCGGCGATGTCCGCTGCGGCGGCGCGCCTGATCGAGGCGCTCAATCCGGAGCAGAGAAAGCAGGCCACCTATCCGCTCGAGTCCGACGAGTACCTGCACTGGAACTTCATTCCAGACGAGACCTTCCCACGTAATGGACTGCCACTGAAGGCCATGACCGAGCCGCAGCAGAGGCTGGCCCATGAGCTGCTCAAGAGTGGCCTCAGCGAACGCGGGTATCAGACCTACACCTCGATCATCGCGCTTGAGAACATTCTGCGCGGGGTCGAAGGCGGCAGAGGTGACGGGCGCGGACGCGGTATGGCTCGTGATGCCAGTGCCTACCGTTTCACCGTGTTCGGGCAGCCGTCCGCGACAGGCATCTGGGGGTGGCGCGTCGAAGGGCATCACGTGTCACTGCATTTCCTCGTCAACAAAGGGACGGTGGCAGCCAGCACGCCGTCGTTTGCCGGTTCAAACCCTGCCGAAGTGCAGGATGGGCCGGAGAAGGGGAAGCGCGTACTGGCAATGCTCGAAGACTCCGGGCGCACGCTGGTCATGGCGCTTGATGACAAGCAGCGTGCAACCGCGATTATCAATACCACCGCTCCGAACGAGATCGTCACGACCAACCAGCTGGACATCAAGCCGCTGTCACCGGATGGCATCCGCGCGTCGGCGATGACCGCCGCGCAGCGTGATCTTCTGACGAAAGTCATTGACGCCTACGCGGGCCTGATGGCGCCCGACGTCGCCGCGCAGCGAATGGCGAAGATCAAGGCGGCCGGCCTCGAGAACATCGGCTTCGCGTGGGCCGGGCCGGTCGAGCGCGGCAAGCTTCACTACTATCGCGTGCAGGGACCGACGTTCCTGATCGAGTTCGACAACACGCAGAACAACGGCAACCATATCCACTCGATCTGGCGTGACTTCAACGGCGACTTCGGGCGCGACCTCCTGCGCGAGCACATCAAAACGGCACATCTCGGCATCGGCAGTTCACATTTCTAGGTCCTGGTTCCGTGTTCTCGCGTCCAGGGTGGTGTTCACGTTCGGTTCAATGTTCGACATTCGGATTCGGAGTTCGATGATGCGCATGTCTATCGCCGCCGTGTGTATCGTGGTCGGCAGCCTGACGCTCCTGCGGGGTGACGATGGCGATCGCCTGCTGACCATCGACCATTACGTGCGCGTCAAGTCGACGGTGCCGGCGATCGCCGGTCAGCCGGCGCAACTCTACGTGCGCGAGCGCGTGGTTGCTGGCAGCGCGCTCCGCGGCGCTGTCTCTCCTGATCGGGTCGTGCTCTTCGTTCACGGTGCTGGTACTCCGGCGGAAGTCTCATTCGATCTGCCGTACCAGGACTACAGCTGGATGGCCTATCTGGCGCGTGCCGGCTTCGACGCGTTTTCAGTTGATATGACCGGCTACGGCCGTTCCACCAGACCGGCGCCGATGAACGATCTCTGCAACGTTGCGAAGGATCGGCAGGCCGAATGGATCCCGACGCTGCTGCACGCACCGTGCGCGCCCACGTATCCGCAGGCCATGACGACGATCGCGTCGGACTGGGACGACGTTGGCGCGGCCGTCGATTACATTCGGAGCCTTCGCCGGGTGGATCGGGTCAGCATCGTGGCGTGGTCGCTCGGCGGTCCGCGGTCGGGTGGCTACACCGCTCGATTTCCGGACCGAGTCAAACGCCTCGTGCTGCTGGCTCCGGCGTACGGGCGGAACAGCTCTGCGACAGCGCCGGCAAAGGTGCCGGCCGACGGCGCAGCCTTCAACACGCAGTCACGTGCCGATCTCGACGCGCTCTGGGCACGGCAGACCGGATGCGCGACGCAAGTGGACCCGGCTGTTCCGGATGTGGTCTGGCGCGAGATGATGCAGTCGGACCCGGTGGGTGCGACCTGGGGGCCTGGCGTGCGCCGCGCGCCGCAGACCACCACATGGGGCTGGAACCAGGCGGTGGTGGCAAAGACCCAGACGCCGACGCTGATGGTCACCGGTATCCATGACGGTCAGGTTGGCCCGGCCCGCGTGAGCGAACTCTATGCGGATCTCGGCGCCACGCAGAAGGTGATGATCGATCTTGGCTGCTCCTCACACAACGCCATGTGGGAGCGGAATCACATCCTGCTGTTCCGTGCATCGCTCGAGTGGCTCGACAAGGGAACGGTCAACGGCATGCAGCAAGGCGTAGTGAAAATGGGCTACTGAGCCTCGATCGCGTAAACTCCTCGTATTCTTCTCTTCGAATTCTTCCCGCTGTTGTTGATGATTCTCTCGGCGATCGTGGGCGTCATGCTGTACGTGGCGAACCGCAGCCACGAAGACGACGAACCCCGAACCTAGACCCCGAACTCAGAAGCAGAACACGAACTGGGAAGTGAGAACCCGGAAGGATGAACGGTTCTCCTAGTGCGTCATCGCGTACAGCAGCGCGTTGATCCCGAACGCATAGCCGGGCACGGACATCTGGTAGAAGTACTCCGGATTGTCGCCCTCGCGCTCGTACGAATCGCCGAAGTCGGTGTTATGAGTGATCAGGACCATGATGCGGTCGTGGTCATCGAGAATGGCGCGGACGTGCACATCCTTGCTGTCCTCGCCTCGTTCGGACAGGATGCCTCGCTGCCAGTTCCCGATGGCTGAGATCTGCGGCGCCCCGTTCTTCATCTCGAACTGCGACCGCCACATCGGGTGCGTCAACGGCAGATCGACAATCTGATGCTCGGACGGCGGGAACACCTTCTGCATTTCCGATTCGAAGACGTCCCACGCCCGGCTGCCCCAGAAGTCGTCCGCCCAGAGAAAGCCGCCCTTGAGCAAATACGCCCGGAGGTGTTCGGCGTCTTCCTCGCTGAGGTACAACGATCCGACCTCCGTCATCATGATGAACGGGCACTGGAAGAGTGTGTCGTCCGTGAGACGCATCAGGAGATGATTCGGGTCGCCCGCCGGCGCACGGCCGACGGTCGTCTTCGTCAATTCCGACAGACGGATGGAGAGATTGATGTCGGCACGCGGCCAGTCCACGGACCAGTCGCCGCCGTCGCCGATCGGATTGTCCGTAAACATGATTCGGCAGAACTGAAACGTTCCGTCGAAGTCAGTGGGCCGAGCGATCCGCACCGACCTGAAGTTGCGAAAGAACTGCGCCTCGACCTGCACCGCGACCGTGAGGGCGGCAATTGCCACGGTGGCGGCGATGAGGCGCGGTCGAGTCAGCCAGCGGCGCACGAGGTTAGTTTAAGTGGAAAAGTGGAACAAGTGGAAAAGTGGAAAAGTGGAAAAGTGCCTCAGGTGAGGGCTTCGGCGACCGCGTCGACGTGGCCGTTGACCTTGACGTTGTCCCAGCGCTGAACGACTTTTCCATCAGGCCCAAGCAGATACGTCGTCCGTGCGATGCCCATGTATTTGCGCCCGTAGCGCGACTTTTCCTGCCACACGCCATATTTGTCCGCGACCGCATGATCGGCGTCAGCCAATAGCGGAAATGTCAGGCCATGCTTGGCGGCGAACTTCGCCTTGCTCTTCTCGTCGAGAATGCTGACGCCAAGTACCGCGGCCTTGCGCCGTCTATAAGTGGGCAGACTCGCCTGGAACTCGCACGACTCCTGCGTGCAGCCTGGCGTGTCGTCCTTCGGGTAGAAGTAAAGCACCACGTGCTGTCCGGCGTAGTCCGACAGCCGATGCGTGTTGCCGTGTTGATCTTTCAGTGCGAAGGCAGGAGCTTTCTGTCCGGGTTCGATGAGCGCCATAGGGTTGACGATAATACCTCCGATGGAACCACGCACCGCGATCATCGCGGATGGTCGCGCGCATTCGTACGACGAGCTCGACACGGCATCGATGTGCGTTGCCGGGAAACTGCTCGGTGACAACGCCAATCTGAATCAGACACGCGTCGCCTTTCTGGTCGCTCCGGGCTTTGGCTATGCGGCAGTCCAGCGCGGTATCTGGCGCGCGGGCGGAGTGGCGGTGCCGCTGGCGGTATCGCATCCGCCGGCCGAGCTTGAATATGTCGTGCGCGATACCGACGCGGCCATCGTCGTCGCTGACGCGTCGCTGCGTGACGTGGGAAAGGCGCTCGCGCGCACGGCGCGCGCACGGTTTGTCCTTGCTGAGGACGCGCTCAGCGCTGAGCCATTCGAGGGTCTGCCGCTTCTGCGCTCAGACCATCGCGCCCTGATCATCTACACGAGCGGCACAACCGGGCGGCCAAAGGGCGCCGTCACCACCCACCAGATGATCGGGGCGCAGATCTCATCGCTCATCAGCGCATGGCGGTGGACACCTTCGGATCATTTACTGCTCGTCCTGCCGCTGCACCACGTTCACGGCATCATCAACGGCCTCGGGTGTGCGCTGGCCATTCGGGCGACGTGCGAGATGCTGTATCCGTTCGACGGGCCGCGCGTGTGGCAGCGGCTGGCGTCTGGAGACGTGACAGTGTTTACTGCCGTCCCGACCATCTACCACCGCCTCATTGGCGCATGGGAAAGCGCCTCGACTGAGACGCAGCGCGAATGGTCGGACGGAGTACGGCGACTGCGGCTGATGATGTCGGGCTCGGCAGCGCTGCCGGTGCAGGTGCTCGAACGCTGGCGCGAGATCACCGGACACACCTTGCTCGAGCGCTACGGAATGACGGAGATCGGGATGGCTCTGTCGAATCCGCTCACCGGTGAACGTCGGCCAGGATTCGTCGGGTCACCTTTACCGGGTGTAGAGGTCCGGCTGGTAGACGAGCAAGGCAGCGAGGTCGAGACGGGCAGTCCGGGCGAGCTCGAGGTCCGCGGGCCGAACGTCTTCCTCGAATACTGGCGCCGGCCCGAGGAGACCGCACAGGCATTTCGCGGCGACTGGTTTCGGACTGGCGATCTCGCCGTTCTGGAACACGGGTCGTACCGGCTGCTCGGGCGTCTCAGCGTCGACATCATCAAGACCGGCGGCTTCAAGGTGTCTGCGCTCGAGATCGAAGAGATCCTGCGCACCCATCCCTGCATTGCCGAGTGTGCGGTAGTCGGTGTCGCTGACGATGAGTGGGGCGAACGGGTGTCGGCGGCTGTCGAACTGCGCGATGGCGCATCGTTGTCGCTGGCTGATCTGCAAAGCTGGGCGAAGCCGCGGCTTGCGCCATACAAGATTCCACGGGATCTGCGTCCGCTTGCTGCGCTACCACGCAACGCAATGGGAAAAGTGACGAAACCAGAGGTTGCTGCGCTGTTCAAATCACGATAACCTCCGGCATGCCCTCGCGGCGCGCTCGCTTCCTGATCGCGACCGTCATCGGCGGCGCGCTGATGATCTTCGCCACAGGTGGTGTGTCGGCCCAGCGGTTCTTCCGCGAAGGTGGCTTTGCGGCGCGATACGCTCCAGCGCAGATGCCCGACAGCTCGTTTGTCATCTGCCGCCTGGCCTACACGCAAGTGCGGCGCGAACAATCGGGCATCGGCTGGGAAACCGACTACCCGTACGCGGAGATCAATCTTTCAACACGGTTCTCCGAGCTGACGCGCACACGCATCAGCCGGGATATGAACGGCACGCCGAACTACTACGTCGTTCGCGCGAGCGACGATCAACTCTTCAACTGTCCGATCATCGTGGCGTCCGACGCCGGCACGATCGGATTCACCGATGCGCAGGCGCTGCGATTGCGGCAGTACTTCATGAAGGGCGGCGTCCTCTGGGCCGACGACTTCTGGGGAACCGCCGCGTGGGAGAACTGGGAATACCAGATCGGCCGCGTGCTTCCGCACGACGAGTTCCCGATCGAAGACATTCCGCTCGACGATCCCATCCTGAAGAGCCAGTTCGAGCTGCATGAGGTTCCGCAGATCACCAACATCCAGTTCTGGCGGCAGTGGGGCGGCACCACCACGTCGGAACGAGGCGAGGACAGCGCCGTGGTGCACTTCCGCGCGATCCGCGACTCGCACCGGCGCATCATGGTGGTGATGACCCACAACACCGACGTCGCAGATTCCTGGGAGCGCGAGGGGGAGGATGCGGACTTCTTCTATCAGTTTTCCCCGCGAGGCTACGCGCTCGGCGTGGACGTGCTGCTCCACGTCATGACCCACTGAGCAGGCATTTCCCCTGCGCCGGACGGCCCCGCCGCCGCGAGACAGGCTAAAGGTCGCCCTCCCACAGACCGATGGTTAGTGCAAGGAACGGAGGTTCTGTGCGGCTACGTGTATCGCTTACCTTGATCGTCTGCCTGTCCTGGGCCGGTTCCGCCCTCGCTCAGAACTGGTCGTTCGACGCACGCAGCATCGCCCTCGGGGCGGTCAGCGGCAAAGACAACCTGGCGTCGCGGATGGTCGATGAGCAACGTCACTACAAAACCATCGTCATCCCGCTCGGTCTGCTCCAGGTCCTGAGCGATTTCGATCGATTCAAGCCGGAGTCGGACAATTTTGATCTGGTCCGGGTGATCGAATACAGCGCGTCGCCCCTGCACTATCAGTTCGGACGCGATCAGGAGTCGGAAAGCGGACGCGATCTGTTCACCGACATTCGCAAGGCGACGCTGAGCCGCGATCTCAGCGACTACCGCGGCTACAAGCTGTCCAATCAGCCCGTCGCCGAGGGACTGGCCAGTCCGACGTGGGGAGGAACGATTCGTCTCTCTGGGAGTCGGGGCGGGCCCTTTCAGGGGGTGTACATCGGCGCGGGACCGTATTTTTCGATGCGGACGCTGGCGACGATCGATCAGCGGGTGATCGATATCCTGGCCAGCGACTCGGCGCTGCGGTTTCCGAACACGAACTATCCGCTTGGCACCAACATTCAGGGGCAGATGGCCATGGCGATCACCGGTGGCTATCGCGGGCGCTTCGCGGCCTTCGAAGAGGGCTCCGAGCGAGACGGTTTGTACGTCGCCGCCGACTACAACTACCTGCACGGCTATCGCTACGAGAAAGCCGACGCGTCGCTGCGACTCGATACCGATGCCGGTGGGCTGCTGACCATCAATCCGCTGCTGCCGACGCCGCTGTCGATCGTCCGCACGAGCGCGGAGTCCGGTCATGGATTTGCGATCGACGCGGGTGTGGCCGCGGTGGTCAACGGCTTCGAGGTCGGATTCGGCATTAACGGCATCGCAAACCGGATCAACTGGACGGATGTCCAGCAGAGCAGCTACATCCTGGGCAACCTGTTTCTTGGCAACGACGATTTCGTCGAGAGCGGTCCATTCCTCTCGAACGACGTGCGCGTCGAGCTGCCGAAGGACTACCACGTCAACGCGGGCTATCACGCCGACTTCTGGTCGGTGATGTCCGAGTACGGCCACGGCTTTCAGGGCAATACCCTGCGCGGCGGCGCGGAATACCGCGCCGGTGCCATCGAATTCCGCGGTGGTGGCGTCTATTCGCGCGAGATGTGGAATCCCACCGGCGGCGTCGGCCTGAACATCTCGCCAAAGGTGGGCCTCGACGTCGCGATCTTCAGCACGGCTGCGAATGCGGCGCGCGAGCGGCGCGCTGCCTTCGCCGTTTCGCTGCGCATCAACTCCCGTTAAGCACGACCGTCCTTCGTGCTTAACGAGTCTGAACGTCTGCGAGTACGGGATGATGATCCGAACCGTACCGATCACTGACGACCCGCCGAACGACCCGCCATCCATCCGGCACATCAAAGAACAGGTGATCGAGGACGAGCCGATCGCGAAAGGTCGGGGCCGGTCGATCCGGCGTATCGGGAAATCGTTGGAGCATTGAGCGCCAGGCGGGCTCGTTCGGCCCGAGCATCGTGTTGAAATCGCCGCCAGCGATCCCGTGCCCGTCCGGCAGGGCCTGCAGCAACGCCCGCGCCTGACGTCCGCGCGCGCGATCGCCAAACAGGCCGCGCAGCCAGCCGAGCCGGTTTTCGAGGTGCGTCGACACGACGAATAGCGAGTCGTTGTCCAGCTGCACCCTGGCGACGACGGCGCCGCGCGGCTGGCGCTCGCGCGGCAGGTCGATCGTATGCGCGTCGTCGAGGCGAATCGTCGACAGGATCGCGTTGCTCGACGCGCCGCGGACGGGGCTTGCAAACAATGTCAGCGCACGTGACGTTGAGCGGACCGCATCTTCGCGGTCAACGAATTCCTGCAACAGCAGGATGTAGTCACGTGGGGTCGCTCTGGTCAGCCGTCCTGCGTCGAGATCGCCAACCAGGCGGCGCAAGTCGCCCCGCCCGCCGTGCATGTTCCAGGTGATGACGATGAGACGAGCGGTATCGGGAGGGTTGACGGTCGGCGGAGCCTTGCTGCAGCCGGACAGCGCTGCGATAAACGTCAGCGCGATCGTGAAGGCTCTTCTAACCCCTGGCACCGACCCGCTTCAGGAACGCAGCGACTCGCGCAAGTACGGGATCGTCTGCGGACCCTGGGGTAGCACGCACAACGTCGCGCCTGCTCCAGCGCGCTTCAGCGCAGAGTCCACTGTTTGTGCCACGTCATCGATTGGCGTGAAGTGCGCAGCGCTGATCTCGCTGGCGCTCAAGCCGCTCGTTTTCACGAGCACCTGCGCTTTGAGCTGAATCTGTGATTGCACCTGCACCTGCCACTGATCCGGCGTCGAGTAGCCCGGGCTGTTGATCATCGCGAGCAGCGCTTCGGGCGTCGGCTGCGAGGCGAGAATCGCACCGTACGACCCGTGCGAAGGCAGTCCATCTCGGCATTCAGACGCACAGACGATGGCGCCGCCGCGCTTGACGATCTTTGCCGCCGCCGACATTCCCTTCACCGCCTGATAGAGGTTCTGATCGAGTGGATAGCCCGAGTTGGTGGTCAACACCACGTCGAATGGCTCCTCGACGGCGCGCATCGCCGTCTCTTTTGCGTACCCACAGGCTGCGCGATGCTGTTGGAGAATGTCGCCCGCGAATGCCGCGGTGATCTGCTGGTCGCGATTGAGCGTCACGTCGACGGCGAAGTGGACGCCGACCATCGTTGCAATCTCGCGGACATCGTCGTGCACCGGGTTGCCGTCGGTGACTCCCCACGTCGCGTTGGGATGGCCGATGCGGCCGGCATCGTGGAGCGTCATCACCGTCTCGAGGCCGGCGAGCCCTGGCGCCACCATCTTCGGACCACCGCTGAAACCGGCGAAAAAGTGGGGTTCGACAAAGCCCGTGGTGATGCGGACGTCGGCCTGCAGGAATTCCCGATTCAGATGTACCGGCACGCCGGTGGAGGTACGGCCGACGAACGCAAGACTCGCCGTGTCCCGGCTGTTGTGATTGATGACTCGGCAGGAGGAGAGGATGTCGCGTCCGAGCATCCGTTCGAGCTCGGCGTCGGTGTTCGATCGATGTGTGCCCGTGGCGATGAAGATCGTGATGTCCGAACGTGGGACATCGGGCATCTCCTCGAACAGGGCCGCCAATTGTTCGCGACGTGGCTGCGCTCTGGTGATATCGCACACCGAGATCGCCACCCGTTGCCCCTTGCGGATCCTCTGCCGCAGCGGTGAGCAGCCGATGGGAGCGCGGAGAGCGGCAGTCAGTGTTGCTGTGGCATCAGGCACCGCGGGGCGCAGCACCGGCTCAATGACCGTGACGCGTTCGTCAGGGAGATCAACGTCCAGTCCGTCGGTGCCGTAGTCAAGCCGAACTCGCACGCGGCGCAGTGTACCATTGCCTTCGTGAACGACCGGGTGATTGACGGGCTGCGATCCATCTGTGGTGACGCCGCTGTCCTGCGCGAGCCGGTGCAGTTGTTGGCGTACGAGTGCGACGCGCTTCCGCATCTGCGTGAGATGCCGGCGGTCGTCGTGCTTCCGGGTTCTGCGTCCGAGGTTCAGCAGGTCGTTCAGCTCTGCCATTCAGAGGGGATTCCGTTTGTCGCGCGAGGTCACGGCACCGGCTTGTCGGGCGGCGCGCTCCCCGTGCCTGGCGGAATCGTCATCAGTCTCGCCCGGTTGAATCGCGTCCTCGACGTTGATATTCCCAACCGACGTGTCACGGTTGAACCCGGTGTCACGAACCTCGAGATCACGAGGCAGGTGGCGCCGTTCGGCTATTACTACGCGCCGGACCCGTCGAGCCAGCAGGTGTGCTCAATCGGCGGGAACGTTGCCGAGAACTCCGGCGGCGCGCATTGCCTGAAGTACGGCTTCACCGTGCATCACGTGCTCGAGGCCGAAGCCGTGATGCCGGATGGCGAGATCATTTGCATCGGCAGTTCGCTGCCAGACGCCTGCGGTCCGGACCTGCTTGGGCTGTTGGTCGGCAGTGAAGGCACGCTGGCGGTGGTCACGAAGGTCGTCGTTCGCATCCTGCGAAAACCGGAGACGGTACAGACGCTGCTCGCCGCGTACAACAGCACCAGCGACGCCGGCGCCGCGGTGTCCGAGATCATCGCCGCCGGCATTGTCCCGGCCGCCGTCGAGATGATGGATGCGCTCGCCATCCGCGCCGCCGAGGCCGCGGTGCATCCGAATTTTCCGCCTGCTGACACAGTCCTCATCGTGGAGCTCGATGGTCCCGTGGCGGAAGTGCGCGAGCTGTTCGCCACGGTGGAGGCAATCTGCCGGCGTGCTGGAGCCACGGTCGTTGAAGTCGCCGAGAACGACGAGCAGCGCATGCGGATCTGGCGCGGCCGCAAGGCGGCGTTCGCAGCCATGGGCCGCGTGTCGCCGAACTATTACGTGCAGGACGGCGTGGTGCCGCGCACGAAGCTGCCGGAAGTGCTCGGGCGGATTCGCGCGCTCTCCGAAAGATCCGGCCTGGCCATCGGCAACGTCTTCCACGCCGGCGACGGCAACCTGCATCCGCTCATCTGCTATGACGAGCGGATTCCTGGTCAATCGAAGCTGGCTGAAGAAGTGGCCGGTGAAATCCTGACCTATTGCGTCGAGGCTGGCGGCTCGATTACGGGTGAGCATGGCGTCGGCGCGGACAAGAAGGACTACATGCCGCGCATGTTTTCCGCCGACGACCTGGACGTGATGCAGCAGGTCCGGGATGCCGTCGATCCGCATCGGCTGTGCAACCCGGGCAAAGTGTTGCCGACACCGCGATTGTGCGGCGAGGTGCCGGGCCCGTATCGCGCGCATCCGGTCGAGAAAGCCGGTCTCGCCGAGCGGTTTTGATGATCGTGGATTTCCTGCGCCCGGGCACGGCGGCCGATCGTGTCGATGGAGAAGTGCCGCCGCAGGTAGCGGAGCCCGACACGCCACAAGCGTTTGCAGACGTCCTCAAGCAGGCGTCGGCCGATCGACTGCCGACCGTCATTCGCGGCGGAGGCACGAAGCTGTCATGGGGACGGCCGCCGGCGACTGTCGATCTCGTGGTCGCGACATCGCGGCTGAACCGCCTCATCGCGCATCGGCACGGCGATTTGACCGCCACCGTTCAGGCGGGGATGAGGCTTCGCGAGCTGAACGCCGCGTTGAGCAGCCAACGCCAGTGGCTGCCGATCGACAGTGCCTTCGACCAGGCGACGATAGGCGGGGTGGTCGCGACCAATGATGCCGGGCCATCGCGGCATCGTCATGGCACACCGCGCGATCTCGTCATCGGCATCACCCTGGCGCTCACGGACGGGCGCGTAGTCAAGGCGGGTGGAACGGTCGTCAAGAACGTCGCCGGCTACGACCTTGGAAAGCTGGTCAGCGGATCCCACGGGACGCTCGCGGGCATCGTTGATGTCACCTTCAAGCTGGTTCCGACTCCGCAGACGTCGGCGACGCTCGTTGTCTGGCACCCGGACGCTGCCGCCCTCGCGCGCGACGTGGCGGCGCTCGACGCGACGCAGATCGAGCCCGCGGCCTTCGACGTTCGCATGCAGGA
>DASROF010000254.1:0-5559 GCA_035647075.1 Vicinamibacterales bacterium
CGCGCCGAGGTAGTCCATCCGCTCGACGAGCGGGATGACCTGCTGCCACTTCTTCTGCTCCGCGGTCTTCTCGATGCCGGTGTGCAGATACCCGATCGTCGGCATCACCGACTGGATGACTTCGCCATCGAGCTCCAGCACCAGGCGCAGCACGCCGTGCGTGCTGGGGTGCTGCGGCCCCATATTGACGGTCATCGTCTCGGTACGCAGTTCAGCCAACTAGTGAGCCCTCTTCACGCGATCGCGTTCGATGTTGGCGCGGAATTCGTTCTCGCTGACCTCGAGCGGCTCGTAGGTCTGCGCAGTCTTGTGGATCTGGACGGGATAATCCTTTCGCGCGGGATGCCCTTCCCAGTCTTCCGGCATCAGCAGCCGCCGCAAATCCGGGTGGCCGTCGAACACGATGCCGAACATGTCCCACACTTCGCGCTCGAGCCAGCCGGCGCCTTTCCAGATCCCCTGGACGGTCGGGAGCGCGTCGCCCTCGCCGACACGTACCTTCAGCCGCACACGCACGCGCCGCGAGATCGACAACAGGTGGTAGACCACCTCGAACCGCGGCTGCCGCGGCAGGTAGTCGGCCGCCGTGATCTCGATGATCGTCGTGAACCGAAGGCCATCGGCGTCACGCAGCGCGCGGCACGTCTCCACCAGTCGAGGCGCCGGCACGTAGATCGTCGCGAAATCGACGCTGGACGCCTCTTCGAACGAGGCATTCGGCACGAGCGGAGCGAGGGCGTTGATGATGTCGGACGCAGTCATCGAAGTCTTCTCGATCACGCGCGCGAGCGGGCAATCTTGTTCTGCAGCTGCACGATCCCGTAGATCAGCGATTCGGGCCGCGGCGGGCAGCCGGGCACGTACACATCGACGGGCACTACCTGGTCGACACCCTGGACGATGGCGTAGTTGTCGAAAACGCCGCCGATCGACGCGCAGGCACCCATCGAGATGACCCACTTCGGATCCGGCATCTGATCGTAGACACGACGCATCGCCGGCGCCATCTTCCGCGACAGCCGTCCGGCGACGATCATCAAATCCGACTGGCGCGGCGAGCCCCGGAACACCTCGGCACCAAAGCGCGCGATGTCATAGCGGCTGGCGGCCATCGCCATCATCTCGATGGCGCAGCAAGCCAGGCCGAACTGCGCCGGCCAGATCGCCGAGCGCCTCGCCCACTGCACGACCTTCTCGACGGTGGTCGTCAGCAGCGGCAGCTCGGGGTCCAGGCCGTGATCGTGGGCTTCAGCGGTTGCCATGGCTATGCGACCTTCCGCTCGGCACGCTGGTCACGGATGCGGCGCACGACCGCGGGACCCCAGTCCAGCAGTCCCTTGCGCCAGACATAGACGTAGCCGACGGAGAGAATCAGAAAGAACGTCAGAATCTGCCCGAATCCGAACCAGCCGAGGTCGCGTAGTGCCAACGCCCACGGATACAGAAACGCGATCTCGATGTCGAACAGCAGGAAGATCATCGCCACGAGGTAGAACTTGACCGAGTGGCGCTCCCGGGCATCGCCGACAGCGGGCATGCCGCATTCGTAGGGTGCGAGCTTTTCCGGAGTGGGGTTCCTGGGACCGAGCAGGACCGACAGGCCGATCATGACGCCCGCAAAGCCAACGCCGAGGGCAATCATGATTACTACGCCTAGCCAGCCGTCCATGAGCCCCCTCTACGCTTGTGAAGAGTTTCGCAAACCTGTTCATGCTATAGAACGCTGACGGTTCCAGTCAATTGCCGGTAAGATCCGCACTCGGTCACTTCGGTGGCTTCCGTGTGGGGCGGAGGTACCTTGCGAGGCAACTCATGAGACTGCGTCTGGCGGGCCTGCTGGTATTGCTGACCCTGACGGTGCCGAGCGCGGGCGCGCAGCAGCAACCGTCACCGCTCGACACGCCAATCTTCCGCTCCGCGGTCGATGCCATCGAACTGGACGCGTTCGTCTTCGACGCCCAGGGCAACCCGGTCACCGATCTGACCGAAAACGATTTCGAAATCATCGAAGACGGCCAGCCTCAGGAGATCGCCTCCTTCGCGGTGGTCAACATTCCCATCGAGACGACGGTCCGCCCGGTCGCCGCGTCGACCGCAGTTGCCGATGTCCGCACGAACGAACAACCCGAGGGCCGGATCTATCTGATTGCCGTGGATGAAATTCCCGGCGGTCTGGTGCCGCGTCTTCGTCTCCGGCTTCGCCAGTTCGTCGAGCAGCATTTCGGCGAGAACGACAGCGCGGCCATTGTCTATGTCGGGCGCGGGCGCTCAACGGACGGACAGGACTTCACGACCGACCGCGCGACGCTCCTCCGATCGATCGACAAGCTGAGCGGCGGCTTCGGCGCCAGCGATCTCGAGACGACCGTCAGCGTGCGCGATATCGAGACGGGCGCGAACACCGGCACGGTGTCGACCACCCAGGCTGCTGCCGGCGTTGGAACCCCCCAGGCCACCGCGGACGCGGCCGCCGTCCCGAGTGTCGACGGCAACGTGCTCGGCGATCGCGAGGCGGACTTCCTCCTGCGATCGCGAATGCGCAGCCTCCGAAGTCTCACCGAGTTCATGGCCAACATGCACGGCCGTCGGAAATCGATCGTCTACGTGACCACGGGAATCGGCGCGAGCGTGTACGAAGCGCTCGACTACGAGGGCGGCGTCCGCAGCCTGGCCATCGAGGATCTGCACGGCGCCATCACGGCGGCCACGCGCGGCAACGTCTCCATCTACCCGCTCGATCCGGGCGGCATCACACCCGGCCGCGACGCCAGCGAAGAGGCACCGCCGGCGTCCGACAATACGGTGGCAGTCAGTTCGAACACCGCGATTGGCCGCATGCAGGATCTGCGCGGTCTGGCCGACGCCACCGGCGGCTTTGCCATCGTCGATACCAATAATTACAAGGACGCGTTCACGCGTGTCGTTCGCGAAAACAGCACCTACTACGTGCTGGGCTTTACGACCAGCACGCCGCGGACCGACGGACGTTTCCATAAGGTGCAGATCCGCGTGAAACGTCCCGGCCTGGAAGTGCGGTCGCGCGGCGGGTATCTGGCGCCACTGCACCGGAAGACGCCGATCATCACGCGTGCATCGACGCTCGCGCCGGCGATCATCGACGCGCTCCAGAGTCCCATCGCCGTGGCCGGCGTTCCCATCAGGGTGTTCGCCGCGCCGTACAAAGCCTCCGACCTGCAGGCGAAGGTCGCCATCACCGCCGAATTCGGCGTCGAGGCGCTGAATCTCGTTCAGCGCCAGGGACGGCTGGTTGGCGATCTGGCCGTCGCGATTCGACCGACCTCAGCCGACGGCAGGCTCCTCGCCGGGCAACGTCATGAGATGCAACTGGCCCTGAAACCTGAGAGCTACGCGCTCACCAGGACCCGCGGCGTTCGCGTGGTTACCGAGATGCCGCTCGCGCCAGGCCACTATCAGCTGCGTATCGCGGGCGGATCGACGACTGGACGCGCAGGAAGCGTGACCTACGATCTCGAGGTCCCGAATTATGCGAAGGAGCCGCTCGTCATGAGCGGCGTCGCGCTGACCTCCTCGACGGCGAAAGAAACGGTCACCGTCTGGCCGGCGGCGAGACCACTCGACACCAAGCTGCCGTCGCCGATCACCGCGGCGCGGACATTCTTGCCGGAGGAGACGGTCACGCTGTACACGGAGGTGTACGAAAACGGAAAGCGGGCGGCGCAGCCAGTGGACTTCAACGTCGACCTGCGCTCCGACGCCGGACGTGTGCTGTCCTCGTATCCCGCCAAAAACGGAGCCAAGGAGTCGAACGCCTCCGGCACGACGTACGGCTTCGTCACGCCAATCAACCTTGAGGGTGTGAACCCGGGCGCTTACGTGCTCCACGTCGAGGCCAGAAACAGCGCGACGAAATCCACGGTGACCAGAGACATCCCTATCCGCGTGCGGTAGCCGCGTGCGAATTGCCGTCTGGACCGGTGCGCTCTCCTTCGTGTTGAGCGCATCGACCGTCTCGGGGCAACAGCCAGGTCCTTCACTTCCTCCGCGCGATCAACGACCCGCTCAGCAAACAGGCAGCGGTGTCATCCGGGGCCGTGTCATCGCCGCGGACACAAACACACCGCTGCGACGCGCGCAAATTCAGCTGTCGCCTATGACAGCAGAGGGTGCGGAGTCGCGCACGACGACGACGGCTGACGACGGCACATACGAATTCACGCAACTGGTTGCTGGTCGGTATGGGCTCAAAGCATCGAAGGGCGGCTACGTCGGAATTGAATATGGGCAGCGGAGGCCGTTCGAAAAAGGGCGGCCGATCGAAGTCGCCGATCGCCAGGTGCTCGAGCATATCGACTTGACACTCCCGCCCGGCGCCGTGTTGACGGGGAGGGTCACCGATGAGACCGGCGAACCCGTTGCGCGTGCCTGGGTCCAGCTCGCGCGATATCGGTATTTCAATGGACGGCGACGGCTTGTTGGAGACTACGGCGATTCGACGGATGATCGCGGCGAGTTCCGTGTGTTCGGAATCCCGCCTGCTGAGTACTTGTTGAGTGCGAGCTTCAGCGAGGGCGCCGACCGTTCCACCGACAAGATCAAATACGTTCAGACGTTCTACCCTGGAACGACATCGCGCGCCGATGCGCAGCGTATCCGGGTGAAGCTTGGCGGTGAACTCTCAAACCTCACCATCGCGCTGATGCGTCAACGGACCGCTTCTGTGTCCGGCGTCGTGCGTGCGAGCACCGCTTTCTCAGTGGTCATGGCACGACGCACCGATGGCGAGGATTCGGACGCGCACGACAGCTTCGTCGATTCCCGGGGAGCGTTTTCGATCACGGGTCTCCTTCCGGGGGCCTACGCCATCGACGCACAGTCGTTCTTCGGGAACGAGCGTGCATCCAGCGAGGTGAAAGTCGAGGCGGCAGATATCACAGGGCTGGTGCTCACCATGTCGGCGGGCGCCGCCGCGCGCGGCCAGGTGCGGTTCGAGGACGGCACACCTCCGCGCGACCTGCTGCCCTCACAGGTCCTTCTCTTTGCGTCTGGCGACGAAGAATTCTCGAGTGGGCAACAGGCCCCGCCTCCCGTCCGCAGCGATTGGACATTCGAGCTCACCGGCATTCACGGCAAAAGCCTGCTGAGCGGCGTTGGGGGACGGGAGTGGCGCGTGAAGAGAGTGTCGATCGCCGGAAATGACTTCACCGACGTTCCGATCGACTTCAGCAATGGAGATGTCAACGGAATCGAAGTGCTGCTCTCAAACCGGCAGACCGAAGTGGCTGGTCAGGTGACCGATGTCCGCGGCGTCGTTGCCGGCGACACGACTGTCGTCGTCTTTCCCGCGGACCCGGAGCAGTGGACGGCGAAGCGACGTTATATCGAGGCGGCACGTCCGGATCAGCAGGGCCGCTACCACTTCGAGGGGCTCCCTGCCGGCCGTTACCTGGTCATCGCCGTCGATTATCTGGAGGACGGAGAGGAGCAGAACCCCGACCTGCTGAAGGAGTGGGCCAGACTCGCAACCAGCATGACGCTGGCGGACGGAGAGAAACGGGTTCTCGATCTCAAGGTTGTGAG
>DASROF010000255.1:0-45292 GCA_035647075.1 Vicinamibacterales bacterium
TTCCCCTGGGAGAAGTTCGAGCTCGATCGCGACATGAAATTCCTTGACGAGAAGATCGGCTACGTGGATTCGGTCAATCCCGATCTGAGCAAGTTCAAGTCGAGCGGCGGCAAGCTGCTGCTGTATCACGGATGGGGCGACACCGGGATCACACCGGAAAACACGATCCTCTACTACGAGTCGGTGCTCAATAAGATGGGCAGGAACCAGAGCGACTGGATGCGCCTGTTCATGGCTCCGGGAATGGCGCACTGCGGTGGCGGTCCGGGCGTCAACACGTTCGACTCGATTTCGGCACTCGAGAAGTGGGTTGAGAAGGGCCAGGCTCCAGAGACGATGCTGGGCACCGGCGCCAACGGCCTGACGCGGCCGCTGTGTCCGTATCCGCAGTATGCGGATTACAAGGGCACGGGTGACAAGAAGGACGCCAGCAACTGGTCGTGCGTCGCCCCGAAGAAGTAACCGTCGTGTCCGGCTCGAGCCGGACTAACGCGATCTAGGCGACTTTCCTCAGTCGCAACGAACAGACGGCCGCGATCAGCACGCACGCACATACGCTGATGGCGGCCGTTTTCATGAAGACGGCGTACGTGTCCCGGCCCACCGCGTCGAACAGGCTGAGTCCCATGGTCAGTGCCGCGACAATGGCGGCGAGGCGAATTCCCGCTGGAAGCCTGTCCGCGTAGTTCGCCAACAACACGACGGCTGGCGCAGCCAGCAGCAGCACGTAGTCCCAGCCTTGCGGCGACAGAAGCGGTACCAGCATCAGCAGCAGGCTTCCTTCAAGCGCCTCGGGGAAGGCGACGTCGCGGCGGCGGAGAAACACGAGTACCGCCGCGCCGAGCGCGGCAACCCCGCTGATGACGGCAAGCGACGTTGCTGCCGTGCCAGCGCCCAGCCATTTCACCCACATGCTGGCGAACGACACGTTGTCGGGATTGAGCAGGTTGGACGGCGTCGTCTCGGTCACGGTGTTCCACCACGCCTGGTGGAGGGCGATGGTTTCGCTGAAACCGTAAAGCGCGGCCGGGAGCAGGGCAACGACAACACCGGTCACGACGGCGGCGACAACTGACGAGAGCTTGCCACGAGCAACGAGCCACGGCATGAACAGCAGTCCGTACGGCTTGATGGCGACCGTCAATGCGAGCAGCACGCCGGCGGCCGACTCATTGCCCGCTCTCATCGTCAGAAACGCCGCGCCCGCCAGGACGCCAAACAGCAGGTTCACCTGACCAAGAATTAACTCGTGTCCGAAGAACTTGCCGAGGACCACGACACCGATCAGCGCGAGAAGCGCGGGTGGCCTCCTTCGTTCGGGCAGCAGGCGGACACTGATGCAGATCAAGAGCACCAGCAGGGCTGCCGAGCCCGCGAACCATGCCACCTTCGCCGCCGGCAGCGGCACGAAGCTGAGAGGAATCGTCAGGACCGCGAATGCCGGCAGGTACTTGAACCGATAGTGCTCGTCGTCCGCTCGATACAGTGGCTCGGCGGCGGCGGCTCGTGATGCGCCGCGCCAGTACACCTCGAAGTCGGCCATCCGGTTGGATACGTTCAGCGCGAATGCGGCAAGCACTCCGAGCACGACCGCCGCGATCAGGAGTTGATAGCCCTTCATCGCGAGGCGGCTGCGTGCCTCCGGCGCAGGCGCCACGGCAGCAGCGCGGATTCGAAGATCACGGATCGGTTCAACTTCGAGTGCCCCTGTGCCCGCTCGACGAACATGATTGGCACTTCCACGACGCGGAAGCCGCGCTCGACGGTTTCCCAGGCCATTTCCACTTGAAATGAGTAGCCGCTCGATTTGAGGGTGGAGAGCGGCAGCGCCAGGAGCGTCTCCCGTCGCCAGCAGCGATAGCCCGCCGTCGCATCCTCGATGCGCAATCGGGTCACGATCCGGACGTAGAGGTTGGCGAAGCGGCTCAGGAGGCGTCTGTTGAGCGGCCAGTTCGACACGCCGCCGCCCCGCACATAGCGCGATCCGATGACCAGATCGGCTCCCGCTGTTGCGGCGATCAAATCCGGAAGATAGCGAACATCGTGCGACAGGTCCGCGTCCATCTGCGCCACGAGGTCAGTGTCAGTTTTGAGCGCACGCTGCATGCCTTCGATGTACGCTGACCCCAGCCCGCGACGCTCGGTGCGATGCAGGACGTCCACGCGGCCGGGGAACGTTGCCGCGAGGCTGTCCGCGACCTGTCCCGTACCATCGGGCGAGCCGTCGTCAACGACGAGGACGCGCACCGCCGGGAGCTGCATGAGTTGTGAGACGAGGACCGGCAGGTTCTCCCGTTCGTTGAATGTCGGGATGACCACCGTGCAGGTTGGAGTCGGCAACTGCCAGAATCATACAAGGAGGGGAGAGCCGCGTATGAAGTCTCCATCGAAGGCGGCCCTGGTGCTGTGCCTCGCCGCAGTGACGCTCACGGCTCACGTCAGCGCACAAGGGCGGGCAAACGCGCCGCGCTCAGGCGCCGCACGGCCCACGCCGCGAACATCGGACGGAAAGCCCGACCTGTCGGGTTTCTGGCGCGGTCCGCTGCTGCGCAACATGGACAAGAACGTTCCCGGCGGCTTCAAGGCGATCTTCACGCCGGCTGGCGCCGCGGCGTACGAGAGGAATCGCACGAAGACGATTAATCCGGAAGGGGTGTGCCTCTTTGCCGGGATTCCGCGTGCCAGCATCAGCGGCGTGCCGTTTCAGATCATCCAGAGTCCGACTCGGACGGCGTTTCTCTACGAGTTGATGTGGACGTTTCGATCGATACCCGTGGACGGCCGCAGATTGCCGGCAGCGCCCGAACCATCGTTCTTCGGCACATCGGTCGGGCACTGGGACAAGGATGTCTTCGTGATCGAGTCGCGCGGCTTCAAGGAGGAACAGAGCTGGCTGGATGACGACGCGCATCCGCACAGCGACGCGATGACAATCGTGGAACGCTGGTGGAGGCCGGACGCCGACCATCTGGCCCACGAGATTACGGTGACCGATCCGAAGTACTACACGCGGCCGTTCACGTTCGACCGCGTGTTCGAGCACATGCCTGCCGGGCAGGAGCTGATCGAGTTCGCGTGCAACGAGAACAACCGCGATCTGTCGCGTCTCGGGTTTGGCCCGCACGAACCCGAGATCTACGACAAGCCGAAATAGGTGTCCGGGATCAGGGAACCGGGATCCGGGATCCGATTAGTTGTCCCGCAGTTTGACGACGACGAGGCTGATGTCGTCGGCAGGCGCGGCAAACGCGAGCACGTCGTCGATGATGGCGTCGTAGATGCCGCGCGCATCGCGGTGCTTGACCTCGCGGATCTTCGCTTCGAGCCGCTGCGGCGCGTATTCCTCGTCGCCACGGCGATGCTCGGTGAGGCCATCGGTGTGGAGGAGCAGGATGTCGCCGGCGCCCATGAGCTGCCACTTGTTCATCTCGTAATGCTCCTTGAAGCCGAGCGAGCTGGCTTCAGTGACGTTTCGGTCGATGGCATCGAACGATGGGAGCATGCCGAGTGGCGGGAACGAGAGGCGCCGCTCCGGGCCGACTTCCATGAAGCGGTCGTGCTTGTTCGAGAAGACCAGCGGCAGCGGATGCGCGGCCGACAGAAAACGGAAGCGGGCATTGCTCGAGATCTCGCCGTAGATCAGCGACATGTACTTGTGCGCACCGGATGACTGATAGAACCGCGTGTTCAGATTCTCGAACAGGTGGCGCGTGATGTGGCCGTTCATGTCGAGCTCGTACAACGCGCCGACGAGAAACGCCTGGTGCATCATCGCGGCAAGGAGCGCATCGGTCATGCGATGGCCCGCCACGTCGATGAGCGCGATGCCCGCCGAGTGCTGACAGCGCCGCAGGTTGTCGGCGATGTCGACACGCCCGTCTTTGAGCGCCCGGGCGATCCGGGCGTCAAGGTCGAACCGCTGCTTGAAATCGACGTAGATGATGTGGTCCCCGCCAACCGCGCCGGTCAAGGATCGTGTGCCGCCCCAGACATCGATGCCGCGGAGTTGCGGCACTTCGCCGGGCAGCGGAAGCAGATAGCTGGCGATGTCTTTGAAGTTTTCGAGCTCGCGCACCAGATGTGCGAGAGATGGATCGTCTGACGTATACATGGAAACAGTGTCGATTGGGAGAGTCACCACAGTATGACGCGCCGACCGGCCCGTCAGGTTCCGTGTGTTACACGATCTGCACGACGGCACCGTCCGGATCCTTTACATGGAACCCGAATTCGATGTTGTCTGCAGGAGTGAGGCCATGCTGCTTCAGCGTCTCGGTCGCCGTGGTTCTGTTAAATCCCTGTACGCCGATCGCGAAGTGATCGATCATTCCTGGCGGGTTCTGCTGTCGCAGCGACACCAATGTACTGGTGACACCCGTTCCGCCCGTTCCGAGGCGCAGAATCTTGTTGGCCTTGTCCTCGCTGACGGGCATCAGCCCAAAGACGCGAGTGTAGAAATCGGCTGATCGCTGCAGATCGGTGACGAGCACCGACGTGTGATTGATGTTCATCGCCTGGAGTTTCGGCGTCTGTGCGACCGCCGGACTGGCGGACCCGCCACCCGCCACAAGCGCGGAGAGTCCCTGAATCAGCTGGCGCCGGGTCAGCCCGCCGCGTTCGAACCGCGTCACGAGATCCGAGATGAGTGCGTTCATCGATGTTCTCCTCGATCGGCGGATTCTACCGCGCCTACAATGAGGCGGCCAATGCTGCGTGTTGTCGTTCTCGCGAGCCTGCTGGTGTTGTCGTCATGTACGTCCGCGAAACAGCCGGCTGAATCTTCCCCGGCATCGCGCCTGACCGGGGTGTGGGTTGCCGTCGGGACGTTCGAGGATCCCGCCGGCCCGCCTCCCTGGTCCAACACGCCGTGGCCGTCGAATCCGCCGTTCACGGAATGGGGCGCCGAGCAGTCACGCAAGCTGGCCGACATCACGAACGTGGTGCCCTGCCAGCCAGGCGGGCCGCTGTTCGCGATGCAGGATGTCGGCATTTTTCCGATCGAAATCCTCGAAGCCGCAGATCGGATCGTGATCAAGCCCGAGAACGGAGCGCTGCCGCGTCGCATCTTCACCGACGGCCGCAGCCATCCGAATGATCTCGAGCCGTCCTGGATGGGCCATTCGATCGGCCACTGGGAAGGCGAGGTACTCGTGGTTGACACGATCGGCACCAGCGGCCGCACGCGCGGCATGAATGGCGTCGGTTCAAATGCCCGCGTCAGCCGCGACGACAGCAAGCCGCGGCTCCCGACCAGCGATCAGCTTCATCTGGTCGAACGCATCCGGCTCGTCGCCGACGGCGAGATTCTCGAAGACGAGATGACGATAACCGACCCGAAGGCGTACACCGAGCCGCTCGTCATCAAGCACTATTGGCAGCGCCGTCCCGATATCGAGGTGCTCGAGTACGTGTGCAATGAGCGCCCGCGCGATTCAGGCGACGTGATCCAGACGAAAGAGGGTGGACCATGAGGCAGGCCGCGATCGTCGTTGCGTTGCTCCTGAGCGCCGTGCCGGCGAGTGCTCACCATTCGTTCGCGCAATTCGATCGGTCGAAGGAAGTGACGATGAGCGGCGTGGTCCGCGAAGTGCAGTGGAACAACCCGCACACGTGGATTCAGGTGATCGTGAAGGATGAGAAGGGCCGCACGACCGAATGGGGCTTTGAGTGTGGCAGCCCGAACATGATGTCGCGTACCGGCTGGAAGCGCACGACGCTCAAGCAGGGCGATCGCGTGACCGTCGTCGGGAATCCGTTGAAGAACGGGCGGCCGAATGCATCCCTGGTGAAGATCACCCTGCCTGACGGCCGCGTCCTCGGACCTGGTGACGCTCCGCCTCCGAAGCCACTCACCAAGCGATCGTAGCTAGAACCTGGTCGTCAGGGCCACGCGCAGTGTGCGCGGGGAGCCAGGCGAGATGTTCGTGTTGCTGTCAGCGTTGGTGTAGTAGTGCGTGCCGAAGAGGTTCTCGACATTGGCTTGCAGGCGCCAGCTCCTGTTCGGCGAGACGTAGACAGCAGCGTCGGCGCGCGTGTAGCCATCCAGGTTCACGGTGTTATCGATCGTCGCGAACACGTTGCTGCGGTGCAGGATGCCCAGCCCCCCGGCCAGTTTCGGTGTGACCTGATAGTAGTTCCACAGCGAGAGCGAATGATGGGGCACCTGCGCGACCTGAGCGCCGGCCACCGCTGCGGTCGTAGCGCTGGTCACGAAGGCATCCTGATAGGCATAACCGCCGGCAATGTTCCACGTTGGCATCACGCTGCCGTTGAGGCCCAGCTCAAACCCGTTCGTGCGCTGACTGCCGGTCTGGACGATGCGGGTCGGATCGGTCGGATCGGTCGAGCGGGTATTCGTGCGGTCCAGGCGGTACACCGCGGTCTGCAGAGAGACGCCGGCCCCGAAGTCCCACTTGGCACCGACCTCGTAGTTGGTCATCATCTCCGGCTTGACCTGCTCGGTGATCACCGTCAGCGACGAAAACTGATCGCCTGAACTCGGAAGATACGAGACGCTGTAACTGGAGTAGATCGACATCGGCTCCAGCGGCTTGACAACGACACCGACGCGCGGCGAGACGAGATCGTCAACGCGCTGCAATTCGTCGCCGTTGCGCTTGTTGTGATAAGTGAGGTCGAAGCGATCGAATCGCAGTCCTCCGACGACCTGCAGGTGGTCGGACAGTGTCGCCTGATCCTGAACATACGCTGCCGCTACTCGAGTATCGAGGTGATTGTCGGCATCGGTCGCACTCTGCCGGAAGGTGACCGGTGTGCTGATCGTCGGGGCGCTGAAGGGCACCAGCACCGACGGTACCGTGTTGTTGAAGAAGCCGGTCTGGCGGAAATTGGCGGTGCCCTGGAGTCCGAACTCAGCGCCGGCCAGGAGCGTATGGCGGATTCCACCGGTGCTGGCGACGTAGGTGACGTCGGTCTGGTTGAAGACGTTGGTGCGTTGCGTGGCGTTGTTGTAGGACGTCAGCGACACCTGACTCTTATCCGGAGTGGCCGCGCCGGGAACGAAGTTCTGATAGAACCGGTCGTAAGCAGCGACGAGTGTGTGATTGCGAATCGTCATCGCCCCGCGTCGATGCTCGATCAACCCCGACGCAAGATTGACGGTGGCCTGCACTTCGCTCTGGCCGGGATCGCCGTAAAACGTGTCGTCGGGGACGTTCGCGGGGCGGCCTTGATACGAGGTGATACCGCGGTCGGCGACACGCGAGTCGTCAAGGTACTCGTAGCGGCCGGTGATGGTGGTCTGACTGCTCGGCGTCACCGTCACGGTCGGGGTGATGCTCTTGCGATGCAGCGTGACGTCATGACGGAAGCTGCCCGAGTCCTCGAACATGGCGTTGGCCCTGAACGCGACCTTCCCATGCAGCGCTCGATTGACATCCGCGGTCGCGCGCTTGTAGCCATTCATCCCGCCCTGCAGTGAGAACTCGCCGAGCGGCTGGAATCCAGCACTCTTCATGACACGGTTGACGACGCCGCCGGCACCGCCGCGTCCGAAGATCATCGCGTTTGGGCCCTTGAGCGCCTCGATGCGCTCGACGTTGTACAGGTCACGGTAGTACTGCACGTCGTCGCGCACGCCATCAATGTAGAAGTCTGCCGACGAACTGTTGCCGCGAACGATGATCTGGTCGCGGTTGTTCTCGCCCTGATGCACGGACACGCCAGGCACGTAGCGCATCACGTCACCCACGCTCATCATCAGCTGATCCTGGATGAGGTCTTTCGTCACCACAGTCAGCGCTTGGGGTACGTCGCGAAGTGGCGTCGGCGTTTTTGTGGCCGTCGTGATCGCGGAGGTGGTGTAGCCGCCGCCACCGCTCACCGTCACGGTCTCGCGGAGGCCGGCAATCTGGAGGATGAATTCGTGAGCGGACGAATCAGCCGAAGAGACCGAGAGCGGCTGCGCGACTTCCACGAATCCGTCCGCGCCGGCGGTGACCGTATAACGTCCTGGGGCGAGGGAGAACTCGAACTCGCCGCGGGCGTTGGTGGTCGTCGACGCTGGCTGAGACGGTCTTTCTGCCACGGCGGCGACGACCGCGCCGGCGATTGGCGCCCGTGTCGGGTCGAGGATGATGCCCTGCACCTTCACCTGCGTGGGCGCCGACTGGGCTGCAACGTTGCTGACGACGGAGGAATGCAGGGAGGCGGCCACGCCGAGCAGGATCGCAAGTAAAACAGGTCGCATTCAGGGTCACTCCGCACTGGTGAGGCAATCAATGAGACTAAGTCTCAATATCGAAACGAACTGTATATCGGACCAAACTGGTCGGTCAAGCGTCGGGCTGACACGGAGTCAGTAAATGAGGCGCGGATCGGCCATCAGCGGGCCTGGCCGTCGGGGAGAATAGGGCCGTGCGGCTTCTGCTCGTCGAAGACGAACCCGCGGCAGCTCGCCTGCTGGCCAAGGGGCTGCGCGAACGCGCGTACGCGGTGGACGTCGCCGCAGATGGGCGATCGGCAACGGCGAGAGTCGCGGTGAGTGACTACGATGCGGTCATTCTCGATCTCGGTCTGCCCGATAGCGACGGCCTGACGCTGTGTCGCGACCTGCGAGCGAACAGCCTCACCGCTCCAATCCTGATACTCACCGCGCGCGACGCCATCCACATGCGCATCGCCGGACTCGACAGCGGCGCCGACGATTACATGACGAAGCCGTTCGACTTCGACGAACTGCTGGCGCGCTTGCGCGCGCTCCTGCGCCGCGGAGCACGCGCACCGGTTCCCGAGCGGATTCAGGTCGGTCCGTTGACGTTGGACACGCGCGCCCAGAAGGCCTCCTGCGGCGCGGCGAACCTCCCGCTGACGACACGCGAATATGCCTTGCTGGAGTTCTTCGCCCGCCGAGCCGGCGTCGTCGTCGGCCGCAGCGAGATCGCCGAGCACGTCTGGGACGAGTCCTACGACCCGCTGTCCAACGTGATCGACGTCTACGTTCAGCGGCTGAGACGCAAGCTCGCGCTGGGCGGCGGTGAACGCCTCATCAAGACCCGTCGCGGCGCCGGCTATGTGCTGGCCAATGACTAGCCTGACCATCCGGACGCGCGTCGCCCTCTCGTATGGCCTCGTCATCGTCGTCGTCCTGCTGGTCATGGCGCTCGTCGTCTCGCTGGTGCATCAACGCATCGGGTTCGCGCGCATCGATGCCGAACTGGCCGATGCGATGCGCGCCGTCGATGGCGTGGTGGTCGCCGAGTTGGGCGAGCACGAGGCGTTGCCTGAGGCCAGCGTCGGCGCGCTGCACGAGTTGCAGTTGCCCGGCGTGGGCGTCGCGATTCTCGACGGGCGTGGCGCCGTTCTGGCGACGCAGGCGTCCGGTCTGCCGATGCCGTCTCCTGCGCAACTGCAGCTCCAGTCTCCGGGCGCTCAGCCGCAGACGCTTGCCGAACACAACATCCGCGTGGGCGCATCGGCATGGCAACACGGTGCGGACTCCTACCGCATCGTGGCGTGGATGTCGCTCGCTCCGTTCGACCGGGAACACGGGACGCTGCAGAACACCATTCGCGTCGGCATTCCGATCGCCGCCCTCGTCGCGATGATCGCCGGCTGGCTGATCGGGCGATGGGCACTGCGGCCGCTGACGGCCATGGCCGCTGACGCAGGTGCCATCGACCATCGGAGCCTGGAGGGCCGCCTCCCGGTGACGGCTCAACGCGACGAACTCGGGCAACTCGGAGCCGCGTTCAATGCCGTGCTGGATCGGCTGGCCGTGGTGTTGCGGACGCAGCGACGGTTCATGGCCGACGCGTCACACGAACTGCGGACGCCTGTCTCAGTCGCGCGCACAGCCGCGCAGGTCACGCTCTCTACGACAACTCGTTCCGAGGCCGAGTACCGAGATTCGCTGGACGTGATCGCCACCCAGATGCGGCGGCTGACGCGGGTCGTGGACGACATGTTCATGCTCGCACTGGCGGACCTGGACGCGCGGCCGCTCGAACCACGCGAACTCTATCTCGACGAGATCGTCGGCGACTGCGTGCGGGCCGCGACCGTGCTGGCCTCGGCTCGAAACATCCATATCGACTATGGCCACACCGGCGAGATCGCCGCGCGCGGCGATGAGGCGCTGCTGCGGCAACTGGTGATGAACCTGCTCGACAATGCGGTCCGGCACACTCCGTCGGCCGGAACGGTCACGGTTAACCTGCAGCGGCACGATGGTCGCGCTGAACTCGCCGTCGAGGATTCAGGGCCAGGCGTCCCGGCAGCGGAACAGGGGCGCGTGTTCGAGCGGTTCGTCCGACTCGCGCCGTCCGGAGCTGGCGGCGGTGCGGGCCTGGGCCTGGCGATCGCGCGCTGGGTTGCGGAACAGCACGGTGGACGCCTGAGCCTGGACGGTGAGGGCGACGCCAGCAGCCGCTTCGTGCTGACGCTTCCGGTCTGAGCGCTTCCGTCAGTTCCCGCGCCGCTGCCGCATCTTGACGGCAGCGTAGAGCCCGGGGATCGCGAGCAGTGTGACGGGCGTGGACAACGCGAGCCCGCCGATCACTGCCAGCGCCAGCGGCTTCTGCAGTTCGGCGCCGGCGCCGATCCCTAATGCGAGCGGCAGCAGCCCGAAGAGGGTGCAGAAGGTGGTCATCAGGATCGGACGCAAGCGGATGCGCCCCGCGTGTGCAATCGCGGTGTCGAACGGCTCGCCCTGTTCGTGCAAGTGCTCCGAAAAGTCCAGCAGCATGATCCCGTTCTTCACCACCAGACCGATCAGCAGGATGATGCCCATCGCCGACGACACATTGAGGTCCGTGCCGGTGATCCACAACAGCAGAAATGCTCCGCCCAGCGAGAGCGGCGCGGCCAGCAGGATCAGCACCGCGGGCAGCCAGGCGCGGAACTGGATAACCAGGATCGTGAACACGAGCACGGTGGCGATCCCAAAGACCATCAGCAGCTCGCGAAACGCCTGCTGCTGCGACGCGTACTGCCCACCGATCTCCACGGTATAGCCGACCGGGAGTTTCAGTCCGGCGAGCTTCGTCCGGATTTCCGCGACGGCGCTTCCCATGTCGCGCCCCTCCAGACGTCCCGAGACCTCCGCCATCTGCCGCAGGTTCTCCCGCAGTAGCTCCGCCTGCCCGTTCGCGCGCACCGGTGTCGCCAGTGCCGAGACCGGCACCAGGCCGCCAGATGGCGTGTGGATCATCGCGTGAGGCAGTTGCTGAGGGTCCAGTCGATACGCGTCCGGCAATCGAACGCGCACGGGAATACGACGATCGAGCAGGCGCAGATCCGTGAGTACCTCGCCGAGCCAGTTTGCCGCCATCTGGTCGGCAACCTGCTCGACGGTCATCCCAACACGCTGACTGGCGACGGAATCGATGTTCCAGGTCACTTCAGGGTTGCCGCTCTGCACGCCGACGACGTCGACGACGCCGTCCACCTTGGAGAGCATCTCCTCGACGGGCTCGGCCAGTTCGGCGAGCCGGTCCTGATCGTCGCCGAAGATTTTGATCTCGATCGGCGTCGGTGCTCCCTCCAGATCGCCCAGCATGTCCTGCAGCAGCTGCACGAACTCGATTTCAGTCAGCGGCGCCGCTTCCTGCAGCTTCGGCCGCATGTCCGAAATGACTTCCTCCGACGATCGGCTGCGCTGACGCCGCGGCTTCAGGCGGACGAGGATGTCGCCCGAATTCTGCGCCGTGGCAAACAGGCCCAGCTCCGAGCCGGTGCGACGCGAGTACGACGCGACTTCGGGGGTACCGGAGATCACTTTCTCCATGGCCCGCACGATCCGATCGGTGTCTTCCAGCGCGGATCCGGCCGGCGTGAGGTAGTCCACCACGAAGCCGCCTTCGTCGGCCTTGGGCAGGAAGCCGGTGCCGACGCTGTAGTACATCAGGCTGCTCAGCGCCGCAAGCGTCAGCGCAAACACCACGGCCACGAACGGACGATGGACGATGCCTGTCAGCAACCGTCCATAGATGCGTGTCAGCGTCGACTCTCGCGGTTCGACGTGTGTCGCCCCACTCTGGCCACGCAGGAGGCGCCGCGCCAGGACCGGCACGATCGTGACCGACAGCGCCAGCGACATCAGTACCGCAGCGGACAGGCTCATCGACAGCGCACGGAAGAACTGACCGATGACTCCGGAGAGCA
This sequence comes from Vicinamibacterales bacterium, assembly GCA_035647075.1. Taxonomy (GTDB): domain Bacteria; phylum Acidobacteriota; class Vicinamibacteria; order Vicinamibacterales; family UBA2999; genus Gp6-AA40. The sequence continues at coordinate 12,124 of DASROF010000255.1, forward strand.
GGCTGAGCGGCGCAAAGACGACCACTGTCGTCAGCGTCGAGCTGACGAGCGGTGCGATCAATTGCTGAACGGCATCGACGGCAGACTCGGCTCCTTCGGCCGCGCGCCGGTGAATGTTCTCGACCACCACGACCGCGTCGTCAATCACCAGGCCGATGGCGACGGCGAGGCCGCCCATCGACATCAGGTTGATCGATCCATGGAACAGCCGCATGAACAGGAACGTGGGGATCACCGCCAGCGGCAGCGTCACGGCGGCGATCAGCGTGAGCCTGACGTTGCGAAGGAAGACGATCAGGACGACGATGGCGAGGAAACCGCCGATCAGGATCGCATCGCGTACGTTGGTGATGGCGTCGGCGACGAACTCGGCAAGGTCGTACACCTTGGTGATGTGGATGCCCGCGGGCAGGGAAGTCTTCAGCGACGCGAGCGCCGCATCGACACCCTGTTTGACCGACAGGATGTTCGCGCCGATCTGCTGCGAGACGCTGATCGAGACGGCCTCGCGGCCGTTCCCGGTGATGAGGAGCGTCCGATCGGGAGAGCCCGGCCTGACCTCGCCGAGGTCGGCAACACGGACGGTTGCACCGCCCTTGACGATGACCGGTGTCGAGGCGATCTGCTCGGGCGAGGTCCACAGGCCCGACGCCAACGACAGGTGCTGCTGGCCGCCTTCGCGGAACCGCCCGACCGGCACGAGCTGGTTCTGCGCCTTGAGGGCATCCGCCACATCGGTGACCGCCAGACCGGCGGCGGCGATCTTCGCGGGATCGAGAATGACTTCGATTTCGCGCGTATCGCTGGCCAGTACCTCGATCTGTCCGGCGCCCGGCACCCGAGCCAATTCGGGTCGCACCACATAGCTCGCGTAGTCGTTCAGATCGGCTGTGGCCAGCGGCCCGGTCATGCTGAGAATCAGGATGGGAAACACGGCCGGTGTGAGCCGCTCGACGGTGAGGTCAGTATCGGTCGGCAGGTCAGCCTTCGTTTCGGCGACGCGGTTCTGCACCTGCTGCAGCGCCACGACCATGTCCGTGGCGGGATCGAACTGCGCGGAGATCTCCGACGCGCCGCGGATGCTGCGGGATCGCACGCGTCGAATGCCGGGCACTTCCATCACGGCCGTTTCGAGCGGCCGCGTGACGGTCAGCATCATCGACTGCGGCGGCAGCGTACCGCTGTGGGCGATGATCACAATGCGTGGAAACTCCAGCGGCGGGTAGATGCTGCTGGGTAGTGCGAGTGCGGCAATGGCGCCGGCGACGACGAGCGCCAGCGTGATGAGCGACGCGGCACGCGAGTGGCGCACCGCGAGGGCGCCGATGTTCACGGCTTGTCCTTCGGCGCCGCGCCGGTTGCATCCTCCTCGGCCGGCTTGCTCACGGTCACGTTTGCGCCGTCGGGAAGGCCGTTCTGGTTGCTGGTGAGGACCGTCTCGCCCGACTTCACGCCGCTGACGATTTCCGCGTGCGCCTGATCAACGAGACCCACCTTCACCGCACGCCGCTGCGCCTTCTCACCCATGAGGACGAACACGGCGGCCTCTTCACCCTCGTGCACGACTGCCGCGGTGGGAACGAGGACGACACCGTTGTGTGTCTCCGCATCGATGTCGATCTGCACCGGGGTGGCGACCGGATAATTCGCCGGGCTCTTGAAAGCGAGGCGAATTGGTACGGTGGCGGTACCTTCCTGCACGGCGGCCGGTCGTGATGCCACGGTGAGCGACGCGGTGGGGGCGGCGCCTTCCGCGGCAGCAATGCGAGCCGGCGCCCCCAGCCTGACACGCGGGGCATCGGCGATCGAGATCTGCGCCGCGACCTCGAGGCGCCGCGGGTCGACGACTCGCAGCACGAAGTCCGCGGCGGTAGGCTCGACCAGATCGCCTGGGTTGTGCTGACGTTTCGACACGATGCCATCGAACGTCGCGTGCACGCTGCTCCGGGCAGCGACGGTTTCAGCGGCCGTGGTGGCCGCGCGCGCAGCAGCGAGATCCGCCTGCGCATCCGCAACCTCATGCGCGGCACTCTCCACTTCCTTGCGGGCGGCGACGCCACGGTCGAGCAGATCGCGCATGCGCGTTTCCGACGCCTGCGCCGCCGTCAACCGCGCCTCGGCGCGCGAGATCTCCGCGCGCTGCTTCGAGACCTCGGCCACGCTGGACGGGATCTCGAAGCGCACGAGCAGATCTCCACGACGGACGGTCTCGCCTTCGCCCTTCGGAATCTCGGCCACACGGGCCGACTCGGGCGCCACGACGATCAGCTCGGCGCCCGGTGCCGGGGTGACCAGCCCGCTGGCGTGAATGAATGCCGTAATGCGGCCGACTTCGGCCATCGCCGTCGTCACCGGAACGGCGGTTTCGCTTTCAACGTCCTCCGGCGCCGGCTTTGAGCACGCAGCGAGTGTCAGTACCGCGAAGGCGAGCGCGCAGCGGCTGAGTGGAGTCATGGCTTTGTTGGCCCAGGCGCCGCGTCTGGCGGACTCGGTGGCGGTTCGCCGATGGCGCGTTCGAGATCGGCAAGCGCACTCTGAAGGTCCGCGGCAGCCTGCAGCGCGCGCAACCGCACATCGCGCGTCGATTGCAGCGCCTGGAGATAGGCCGCGATATTGGTCTGTCCGACACGATACGCATCCTCCGCCATGCGCTCGACCTCCATCGTCTGCGGCAGGATCTGGTCCCGGTAGCGGAGATACTGCTGGCGCTGCGCGGCCGCGATCGACGCGGCGGCTGAAACTTCGCCTGAGATGCGGGCCAGGGTGGCATCGCGTTCTCGGGTCAGCTGCATCAAGGTCGTCTCTTCCACCACCACGCCCGCCTTGTGCGACGTGAAGAGCGGCAGCGTAATCGCAAAGACGGCGCGCCAGCCGTAGTCGAATTCCGGCTCGGAGCGGCGCGTTAAGGCGCCCTCGGTCGTGAAGTCAGGCGTCCGCATTGCCCTCGCCAGCGACACTCGTGCTCGCTGCTCTTCCAGCCGCCGGTCGAAGACGGCGAGTTCCGCGTTGGCCTGTCTGGCTCGTGCCAGCGCCGCGTCAACGCTGAGGGCCGGAGCGACGTCGAAAGTCGTGTCGATGGTGGTTGGCGCGTCGAGCGGAAACCCGAGCAGCGCATTCAAAGTCGTTCGGGCGGCGACGACCAATCCAGCGGCAGCGGTCGCCTGATTCTCAGCGTCCGCCAGTATGAGCTCGGCCTGCACGACCTCGAGGCGCGGCGCATCGCCGGTGTCGAAGCGGGCCTGTGCGGCGTCGCGTGCCCGCCGCGCCAGCGACTGCACGTCGGCGAGCAGCGACTGCCGGCTCTCGGCAATGAAGCGGTCGAAGTACGCGCGCCGGACGTCCGCCTGCACCTGGGCGATGGTCGCGTTCAGCTCGGCTTCGCCTGTCAGGATCGCCGCATCGGTGACGGCGATTCGCCGCGCCCGTTTGCCTCCGGTTTCCCAGGGAACGGCAAGCGTATACGCCTCCTTCGGCGTTTCCCTTTCGAGCTCGACGCGGAATTCCGGATTGAGCCGCTCGGCGGCGACGTCACGCGACGCGATATTGATCGATCGCCGGAGGCGCGCGGCGATGATCGCCGGGTTGGCGGTCATTGCGCGCTGAACCGCCGCCTCGTAGGAGAGCGGCGGTGGCGTCGTGCCTTGCGCTGCCTGTGCGAATACATCGGAGCCCGCCAGGCACAGGCCGAGAACGATCACGGCCAGACGCACGCACGCTATTGCGTGATCGAGATGAACCATGCGGCCACGATCGGTCCCTGCGGGCCACGCCCGCGGCCTGGAACCGGAGCGGGCGCACCGGCTGCCGGCGCCGGTGCAGGACCGCGCTCGGGCTGAAACAGGTACGCCTTGTGAGTCTTCGCATCGACGGTAATCGTCTTGGCACCGGCGAAGGTCGGCACCGTGGCCACGACGCTGTATTTGTCCGGCGAATCCTGGTGCACGACCGTGACGGTGCCGTCACCGCCGTTCGGGATGTAAATCAGCTTCGTCCCCGGATCCCAGCCCAGCGCGTCAACGCGGGTGCCGTTCGGGATGGAGGCGACGACCTTGCCGCTGGCCGCATCGAGGACCACCGAGGTCCGGCTGCATCCTGAAAAGATCCGGTTTGTCGCTCTGTCGTAGGCGATGCCGGTGGGGCCTTCACAGGGCGCGAGCGGCCAGGAGGCTGTCGCTTTCCAGGTCTTCACATCGATCACCTGGATGGTGTTCGTCCCTTCGTTGTTCACGAAGATGTGGCCGCGGCCGTCGGCCGCCGCGCCTTCCGGTGCGGTGTCTTCCAACTCCACGGTGGCGACGATGTCGCCGCTTTGCGGATCGATCGCCGTCAGCGTGCCCGGACGGCTGTGGTTCGTCAGGATGATCTTGTCGTCGGGCTCGTCGAACATGATGCCGTCGAGACCGGGACCGACCTTGATTTGCTTGATCGGCGCCAGCGTCTTCAGATCGAACATCGTGACCGTCTGATCGCCGCTGTTGGTCGTAAAACCATGGCCGTATTTGGTGGCAAGACCCGCACCGTGGACGCCTGGCGTGTTCATGATGTCGCCGACGACTCTGCCGGTTGATCCGTCCACCACCATCATGTGTGTCTGACGTGACACGAAGACACGGCCTGTTGCCGATTCGACGGTGACGTAGTCGGTGCCGCCCTCACCTTTGATGTCGAACTTTTCGACCTTGAATGTCTGGGCCGGCGCATTTGCCGGCGCCAGCACGATCACCGCCAGGAGACACAGCAGCGTCATTAATGCGTGCTTCGTCATGACCTCATCCTTGGCCACACGTTGTGCGTGGCGGTCGAACGTAATGCATCCCACATGAACATGCGATGACAGCGCTGGGCTGTACGTGACGTGGGCATGCGCAATCAGCACGCGTTGAGGCGCCGTCATCGATATTTCACCAGCGCTTCGTTATGCTTCGGTCAGCGGCGCTTTCTGTTCCGCCGAATCGTATTCACATTGGCTGTATCTGCCAAGTCGTCCGTTGCGTTCATCGCGCTCGCCGTGTCGCTGCTCGCTGGCGCCTCCGCACCCCTTGCGCCGCTGTTCGACCCCGACGAAGGCTACTATCCCGCGACCGCGGCCGAGACACTGAGAAGCGGGACATTCTGGGATCTCTCATTTAACGGCGAGCCGCGGTGGGAGAAGCCGATCCTGAGCTACGCGCTCATCGAGGCTTCCTTTGTCGCCTTCGGCCAGAGCGCGACCGCCGCGCGTATCCCGAGTGCTATCGAGGCGGGGCTCCTCATTCTGATCGTCGGGGCCCTCGTGGGCAGGTTGGCGGGTGATCGAGCAGCCGTGGTGTCGGCCCTCACCGTCGGCACGACTCTGGGAATCTCGATCTTCTCGCGAGCCGCACATCCCGAGCTCGCGGTGGTGGTCTGTGTGATCGCCACCGAGCTGCTGATCTGCGTGTGGCTGTCCACCTCGGACTCGCGCGAACAGCGTCGCGTGGCGATCGCCGCGGGCGTGGCGATGGGATTGGGGTTGCTGGCAAAGGGTCCGGTCGCTGTCGCGCTTCCGCTGCTGACACTCCTGTGCATGTCCCCGCTTATTCGATGGGACGCGCATCGCGTGCGATCCCTGGTCCGCGATGCGTCGCTGAGTGTCGGCATCGCGATCGTCCTGGCGAGCCCGTGGTTTCTGGCGATGACGGTTCGACATGGCGGCGAGTTCGTCCGCGAGGCGATCTGGCAGCAGAACGTCGGTCGCTATGCGACGGCTGCCTTTGGCCACAGGAGCGGGATGTTCGCACTGGTTCCGCCGGTGTTGATCGGCCTGTTCCCGTGGGTCCTGTTCCTTCCGCAAACGCTGGCGCGTGTGACGCGGCCACGCGGTCGGCCACGCGAAGTATTGCGCACCGGTATGAGTACGGGCGCACTTGTCGCCCTGGTGTTCTATTCGCTTTCGAGTTCCAAGCTGGCCAGCTACTCGCTCGTCTGCGTGCCGGCGCTGGCGATCGTGGTGGGACTCTGGCTGGACGAACAGCTCGACCGACCGTCAGAACCGCGGCCGCGGTTGCAGGTCCTGGCCGTTCTCGGGGTGCTCGCAACGGCGCTGCTCTCGGCGCCCCTCTGGCTTGGCAAAGTGGTCTCGGCCCGCCAGCTGTTTGGCGCGATGCGACCGCAGTCAGCCGACATATCGGGTCTGGTGGCGCCCGTGACGATCGCCCTCGGTTGCCTCATGGCGTGTTCGCTTGTGCCGTTTGCGCTGACGCGCCGGGTCAAGACACACATTGCGGCACTGGCATGCGTTGGGGCGTTGGCGCCAGTCTTCGTTCTCGCGATCGCCCGGCCACTTCTGCACGAGATGTATCCGTGGGACATTCTCGGCCGCGCGATCGAGCCCGGGCATGGTCGAGCCTGGGTGCTGGCGCGCCGGGCGCCCTCACTGACGTTCTATTCGCAGCAGCAGGTGACCACGGTGCCGGACCGCGCCACGCTCGCGGAGCACATCGTCCGGGAGCACGAGGGGTGGATTGCGCTCACTCGTGACGATTGGACGGTCCTTTCCGAAACGCCTGTTCTGAAGAATGTCCGGATGGTGGTTGTCGCCGAACACGGTCGGATCCTGGTCGTTCACTTCATGTCGTGATGCGTTTCTCGAGACGACCCTCGTCTTCAGCTCGACCGGCAACTCGTGCCGGAGCCCTTCCATTCGGATGGTCCACCTCTGGATCACGCCTCTTTCGGATGCGACACTGGAAGGTCGTACCTGACAGCTCTTGAACAATTCCGGTTGAGGAGGGTGCACCATGGGCATTTCTGGCAGGTTCTTGCGTTTCGCAGCGATACCGCTCCTGACAGTCTCGTTTGCCTTGCCGGCTGCGGCCGAGCGCAAGAGCCCGACGCCGCCGCCCGCCACTGCTGCCACTGCCTCATCAATTCGGATCGACAACTTCGGGCGCGTCAGCTCGGCCTACTATCGAGGCGCTCAGCCAATGGGGCGCGATTACGACGATCTGGCTGCGCTGGGGATCAAGACGGTGATCAACCTGACGAGTGACGATGCGCAGGCTGACGAACGCGAGCTCGTCGAGCGGGCAGGAATGACGTATCTCCAGATTCCGATGACCACAAGCAAGGCCCCGACTGCCAAAGAGCTCGCGCAGTTCCTGGCCGTGGTCAACGAATCCGCGAGCCAGCCGGTATACGTGCACTGTGTCGGAGGGAAGCATCGGACGGGCGTCATGACCGCCGTCTATCGGATGACGTCCGAGGGGTGGACCGCGGATCGGGCGTTCCAGGAAATGAAGCGGTACAAGTTCGGCGCCGACTTCCTCCACCCCGAGTTCAAGAAGTTCGTGTACGCGTTCCATTCGGAACCGCGACCCGCGACCCCGACGAATACTGTGTTGGCGACGACCGTCGTCAACTAGGGCCGGGGGGCCGGCGCTGCTGCCGGCTTTCATCAAGGGTTCATGTCAGGCCGGGTAGCATCAGTGGATGCGCGTTGCTGCTGCCTTACTGTTGTGCCTGTCGATCTGTGGTGTACCGACGGGCGCCGGTGCCCAGACAATCGGCGTTCCCAGTGAGCTCAACTCCACGGCCAATGTTGCGCCTGGAGCGTCGTCGTCACAGCAAGCCGAGACACCACCAGAGCCGAGGCACACTGGATTCAGCGCGCTCGTGCGGACCACGGCAAGCGACTTTGCGGCGTTTCCTCGCCGAACCTCGACATGGGTGATTCTCGGCATCGGTGCTGGCGCCGCCGCTGCGGCGTACGGGTCCGACGATGAGCTCAGCGATCGATTGCAGGACGCCGACACCTTGCGAACGGTCTTCAAGCCCGGGAAGTACCTCGGTTACGCGTGGGTGCAGGGCGGTGCGGCGGTCGGGCTTTACCTGGTCGGGCGATACGCGCTGGCGCCCGACGCGGGAACTCACACGAACAAGGTCTCCCATCTTGGCTTTGATCTGATCCGAGCGAACCTGGTCTCGCAAGCCCTGACGCTTGGAATCAAGCAGGCTGTGCGTCGCGATCGCCCGACCGGGGAATGCTGCGCGTTTCCCTCAGGGCATGCGTCGCTCACGTTTGCAACCGCCTCCGTCCTCGAACGCCATTTCGGGTACCGCGCAAGCTGGCCGATGTTCGCGATTGCCGGATACGTCTCGGCCAGTCGTCTCGCCGACAACCGTCATTTCTTGAGCGACGTTCTGTTTGGGTCGGCGCTCGGGATCGCCTCAGGGTGGACCGTTGTCGGTCGTCATGGTCGGGACACGTTCTCGTTGGTTCCGATCCCAACGCACGGTGGCGTCGCGGTGGTCGGTTCGTGGCCCGTCAAGCGCGAATCGCGTTTCTGACGCTCTCTGCGAAGTTTGCAGGGCGCTGACGGTATACTGGGCCTCTTTCGAACGGTGGAGGTTCAGAGATGAAACGCATGTTACTCGTCGTCTTTGGTGTGCTGGCTGTGTCGGCCAGCGCGATGGCCCAGGGAGGGCGAGGCGCTCCGGCGCCGCCACCGCCGCTGGAGCCCGGTGCGTCTCAGGCAGAAGTCGATAAGGCTGTCCTTGCCGCGCCTGAGAACACCCGCAATCAAGCCACGGTGATCAAGTGGAACCCGGCGAACTGGACGTATACGACCCTGCGCAAGGGGACGAACCGGATCGTCTGCTTCGACGTGTCGGGTTTCCCGGGCCAGCAGCCGTACGCGCTCGAGTGCACGATGCTCGGCAACCTCGATCGCGTAGCGCAGAACCTGAAGTTCGAGTCGGAACCTGACCGCGCGAAACGTCAGGCTGCACTCGACGCGGCGGAAAAGGACGGCACTCGCGCCAAGCCGGAATACGGCTCGGTGTGGTGGCATATCCGTGGCGCCGACCAGGCAACCGCACGTCCGCACACGACGATTGCGGTCCCCGGCGCGACGACGGCGACGACGGGTATTCCGGACAATGCCAAGCAGGGCGGCGTCTGGATCATGAACCCCGGTACGACGACGGCCCATTTGATGGTTCCAGGCGAGTAAGGAATCGCGAGCCAGGCACCCGAATCCGGAAGCGAGAACCCGGAACGATGACAAAGCCGGTGATCCTCAGCCTGTTCGTGGCGGTCTCCGTGTCCGCCGCGCAGCAGAAGCAGACGTTCACCGGCGTCATCACCGACGAGATGTGTCCGCTCGGCACCCATTCACACATGCGGATGGGGCCGACGGACGCCGAGTGCGCGAAGGCGTGCGTGATGTCACACGACGCCAAGTACATGCTCTATGACGGCAAGAGCGCGTACTTCCTCAGCGACCAGAAGACTCCCGAGACATTCGCGGCGCAGAGAGTCCGAGTGACCGGGACGCTCGACGCGAAGACGATGACCATTCGCGTCGACTCGATCGGCGCGGCGTCTCGAGCTCGCTCCGGACGAGTCTCGCGACCCGGTTCGGGGCAGGCAAAATGAATCGCCGGCTGCTCGTCGGCGCGTTCCTCGCCGCCGTGTTCATCACCCAGGGCGCCTGGGCCGTTCTTCACTCACAGACCAGCAAATCGCCAGGGGCGCTGAAAACCGAGAAGGTCAAGGGCGATCTGCACCTGATCAGCGGCGAGGGCGGCAACGTCGCGGCTTACGCGACCGCCGAGGGCGTTGTACTGGTCGACGATATGTTCGACCGGAATCACGCCGACATCCTCGCGCAGGTCAAGTCGATCACCGACAAACCGCTCCGGTACGTCATCAATACGCATCAGCATGATGACCACGCGGGTGGTGATTTCAAGATGCTTCCGCTGACGGAGGTCATCGCTCACCGGAATGTCTACGCGAATCTGAAAGACATCAAGCGGCCGTACTTCGAGGACACGCCAGGTACGCCAATCGGGTTGCCGCGTGTCACCTTCAGCGACCGGCTGGACGTGCATCTCGGCGGCCGCGATGTCGAGGCTTATTACTTCGGACGCGGCCACACGAGCGGTGACATCGTTGTGTACTTCCCCGAGCTGAAGGCGATTCATACGGGCGACCTGTTCATCAGCGGATCACGACGCGGCGTGCCGATCTATGTGGACTCGGTCCAGGGCGGCAGCCTGCTCGAATGGACGCGCACGCTCGATCGCACCCTGCAGCTGGACTTCGACACCGTCATCCCGGGGCACGGTCCGGTGGCGACCAGGGCCGACCTGACACGATTCAACGCCGACATAGCCGCGATGCGCATACGCCTGCAGACCATGATCAAGAGCGGTGCGAGTAGAGACCAGGTTGTGCAGACCGTCGAGAAAGACTATGGCTGGCGAGCAACCGGCTGTCCGCCCCCGCCGCAGATGACTCCAGGCTGCCTGCAGTATCAACAGATCGACGCACTCATCGCCGAGTTGAAGTAGCGGCGCTTCCGCATGGCCTGGCCGACCGACTCCGAGCTCCATGACCTGGTCGTGCGCTTCGAGAACGCGACCCTTTCCGCTGCGGAGTGGACGCACTCGGCGCATCTGGTCACCGGGTTGTGGCATGCGAGGACCTTCAGCGAAGCGGACGCGCTGAATCGGTTGCGCGAAGGCATCCTGCGACTCAACGCCGCGCATGGCACGCCAAACACCGACACGCGCGGATATCACGAGACGATCACCCGCGCCTATCTCGTGCTGCTGGCCCGATTCGCGGCCACGAATCCAGAGTTGACCGTGAGTGCCATGGCGCAGGCGCTGCTTGCCGGCGATCTGGCAAAGCGGGACGCGCTGTTCAGTTACTACTCGCGGGATGTGTTGATGTCGGTTGCTGCGCGACGCGGCTGGATAGAGCCGGATCTGCGGCCCCTGGTCCTTGGTCCGTAGTCGCCTGGTCCCAGGTCCCTGGTGCGCTCGAAGCGCAGGGGACCAAGGACTCAGGACCAGAGACGGACCAAGCACCACGAACTAGTTAGGGCCGGCGGGTGATGCGATCCCAGATACTGCCGCCGTTCTGAGACGTGCCGACGCGGGACGAATTGTAGGTGCTGTCGTAACCCTCTACGAAGCCCGAGCGATACGTCGCCCTGTAGTCCTCCCGGGTTCCGTAGCGGCTGTCGTAGCCTCGGTTGCCGGACTTGTACCAGTCGTGTCGCGCCGGGTCGTAGCGGTCGCCGTCGCGCATGTCTTCCTGCGCCTTGGTGACGCCGTCACGATAGCCCTGGTCGAATCCAACCGACTGGCGGCTGGAGCGGCCGTACTGGTCGGTGCGCCCGTAACGGTCGTCGCGGCCATAGCGGTCATCGCGGCCATAGCGATCATCTCGACCATAGCGATCGTTGCGACCGTAGGTGTCGCTGCCGTAGATCACGCGGGCGTTGTTGCTGCGTGAGGCAATCCGTTCCGCCTCGTTGCAGTTCGTCGCACGCGGCTGCTGTCCTGGCGGCCGTCCGTCGTACCACACACGGCACTGTCCGGCAGGCGGCATCTGCCCTGGCGGGATTCCCTGATTGCGGGCGCTGTTGCGCCCGTTACCCTGCGCGAAGGCGGTGCCGGCGATGAGAGTAAAGACTGCGATCGTTGCTGCTGCGTTGCGGAACATGGGTTCGTTCCCTCCCGGCCATTACACGGGGCAAGAACCGGACCATGTATTTTCAGGCCTGTTTCTGGGCAGTCAGGCGCTCACGTCATCCGCGAAGGACGCTCTGCTGCCCAGCCGGCAGTGCAGATAGATGACAACGTCTTGTTGGGCTATCGCTTCACCGGCGTGCCGTAGACCTCGATCTTTCCGACGTTGATATAGCCGCCGGCTCCGTGCCCGCTCCCGGGCATCAGATCGGCAAAGCCGACCGCATCCACCTTCGACAAGTTCGGCCGCTCGACCCACGTGCCGACGGTGACGACGCGATCGGCGTCGAGCTTCAGCCAGCGCAGGTCGGTCGGCGTGATCTCGCTCTCGTTGAAGTCAGCCTGCAGCCCCGATGGCCGGTCGCCGACGAGCCACGTGCCATCGGCGAGCTTGAGGAGCGGCCAGGCCTGGTGGAAACCGGACGTGCGAACGACCCAGCGGATCTTCGCGAGCGGCGCACTGAGATCGACGAAGTTGCCCTTATCGCGCAGCGCAACCGCGCTCGGCGTGGTGGTAGTTCCGGTCCAGAGATTCGTTGGAACGGTGTTGCTGCCGCCGCGTCCGGCGACGAGTTGAATCTCCTTCGCGGTGGAACCAAGCAGCACGAGCTCGAGATTCGGGTTCGTGACGCCTTGTGGCGCCACTGGCCAGGCGCCGTGATCGTCCGGCGGCGTGGGCAGCGCCTTCCACGATTCGCTGAAGAACAGCGGTGGACGCATCGGCACGCCGCCGCGGCCCGCATTCTGGGCCATCGCCGTCGTCATCGTTCCGGCAATCAGGGCAATTACGAGTCCCGCACGCCACATATCATTTCCTTTCAGCTCCGCCTGAAGGCGGAGAAGACCTTCCCGGTCCGGCTGAAGCCGGACACTACGTCCTCGGTCCGGCTACAGCCGGACACTACTACGTTTGCGCTTCGGCACGCAGGCCAGAAACCGACGTGGATTATCAACCATGATGCGGTGCAGCACGTCATCGCTCGCGCCGGCCGCCTTCAATTTGGGCACGAATACTGTCAACGTCTTTGCGAAGGCGCTCCCGGTGTCGGCCGAGAACATCAGGCGATCGGTGAACCCGGCGTCGATCAGCGCCATGACCAGTGGCACCTGTTGCGCATCGCCGTTGCCACCCTGGCGATCGAACCCGATATACGCGCCGCGACGGCACAGTGTTTTGTGCACGTACACATTCGGATCGACCAGATTGCCGAGGTGTCCGATCACCACGCGATTGGGGTTGACGCCGGCGTCCTCGAGGATATCGAGCTGTTCCAGCGCCGACTTTCCAGGAATGCCGGTGTGCGTGAAGATCGGCAGGTTTGTGGCGACGTGCGCGCGGCCCACTGCGCGGAAGACCTTGCGCTCGTCTTTCGTGATTTCGTCCCACGAGCCGATCTCGCCGAACGCACCAGACGAGTCTTCATCGACCTGTTTGATGAGCGCCTGCACGATCTGGTCTTCGCTCATCGTTGAAATCTCGGGCGGGTAGAACGGCTGCGAGTAGAAGCCGGCGCTGGCGACGATCGGCATCCCCGACTTCGTCGCGACTTGTCGGAGGAAGTTGATGTCACGCCCCATGTCGGGATGGCCCGCATCCACGATGCAGGCGATGCCGGCATTCTTCGCCGTTGTCAACTCCTCGGTGATCCGGTCCACCGCGGACACCGCCGGCGCTGGTGTGGTGTCGGCGCCGCGACCGGCGCCGCCCGCACGCGGTGCCGTGGGGCCGCCTCGACCCGCCCCGCCGCCGCGGGGCGCTTCACCGTTGGCGGCGCGCACAGCCGCTGACGCAGCGGCGAATTTCGCATTGAAGTCCGGCCCCAGCTGCATGTGTTCGTGAAAGAGCGTGGCGCCGCCGGCGAGTTCATCCGGCATGTAGTCGCGCAGAATCGTCCTGATCACCGCGCCCTTGGGAAACGTCGGCGTCTGCGCTGCGGCGCGGCCCGGAAAGACCGCGGCTGCTGCGGCGCTGATTCCGAGCAGCTCGAGGGCCTGACGGCGGGTAAACGATCGAGTGAAGTCGTATGACACGGCTGAATCTTACCGTTCTTAAGGAACGCCGTTAAGGCGTTCCGGGAGACCAGGGCGGGCGATGCTACAGTTAGGGGCACCGGGTCACCACAGCGTGGATACAGAGAAAAAAGGATTGCTGGCGCGATTGTTTCCGCAGCGCCGGGCCACTGAACGGATGTTCCGCGAGCTTCGCGACGAGATGTCGCGCGAGCACAAAGACGTGATCCGCGAACTGCGTGAAATCCGCAGGACGGCCGAGCAGAGCCGACAAAAGGTGGAGGATGCGCTGGCGGCGCACGAGGAAGCGCTGGCTGCTTTGCCGGAGCTCCAGGCCCGAATCGAACGCTGCCTGATTGCCTACACGCACGACGCGAAGTCGTCGGCGCGGATCGGCGACTTCAAGGCCGGCGTCGACCATCAGGCCGTCCTTGCGCATGTGACGCGAGCGGTCGAGAACGCCCGGCTGGAGATGGCGCCATGCCCGCACCTGGTCGTCGAAAACGTCTTTCCTGAAGCGGTGTACGACTGTCTGTTCGAGGCGTTGCCGCCGCCGGCGTTCTTCGAGAAGACCAACGACCTGCGCGATGAGATGCCGGTGCCGTTCAATATGGCCCCGGCTTACAGCCGCGTCGTCTGGGATCTGTTTCACGAAGCTGTCGAACAGGCCCTGCTTCCGGCTGTCATCGCCAAGTTCCAGCCGGCGCTCGACGAGTTCGTTCGTGCGACGTGGCCGTCGCTGGGATCGTGGGAGCAGTCGGGGATCACGCTGCGCGCCGCCAATCCCCGTCTGATGCTGCGCCGCCGCGGCTACCTGATCAAACCGCATCGCGATCCGCGGTGGGCGTTTCTCGTTGCGCTCTTCTATGCCGCACCCCGTGGCTCCGCACATACCTATGGCACCCAGCTGTACCGCCTGATTCAGGAGCGCGACGAGGCGCACACGTCCCCGCTGTGGCTGGCTCCCGACGAGTGCGAGCTCGCCCGCGACGTACCGGGGATCGGGAACAGCGCGCTCATGTTCCTCAATTCCACTGGCGCGCACGGAGCCTCGGTTCCAGACGACGCACCGGCGGGCTTCCTGCGCTACGTCTACCAGGCTCGGTTCAGCCCGGACACCGCGACCAAAACGCGGCTCCTCGAACTGCTGGCCGGAGAAGGGCGCGAACGCTGGGTCGCCACGCGTTGACCCGCGCCTCCAGACCAACCATCGCCATCGTCGTCACCTTCTTTGGCACGCCGCCGGTCTGGCTGCCTGCATTTTTTCGATCCTGTCAGACCAATTCAGATGTCCGCTGGCTGATCTACTCGGATTTCGACACCGCATTGCCCACGCCGCCGAACGTGGCCATCAAGCCGATGGAACTGAGCGAGTTCAACGCCCGGGCCTCCGCCGCAGCCGGCACTCCGATCACGATCGACCCCGCACGCATTCGAAAGATTTGCGACTTCAAGCCGTTGTACGGGCTGATGTTCGCGGACGACCTGCGCGATTTCGAGTTCTGGGCGTACTCGGATCTCGACGTCGTCTGGGGCGACATCCGACAGTTCGCGACCGACGAGCTGCTCGATGGCCACGTCATCGTCTCTCCGCGTCAGCGGAAGCTCGGTGGCCATGGCACGTTCTTCCGGAACACGGAGGCCAACAATCGCCTGTTCGAGATCGTCCCGGACGTGGTCGCGCACCTGATGAATCCGCACTACGTACGCGTGGACGAGAACCTGATGACGTTCGGGTTGCGCGATTGGATCGCGAAGACCTCGTTCAAGGCCCGGCCGAAGATCTACTGGGAAGATGAAATGACGATCACGGCCGAGTATCAGAAGGCGCTACTCGCCCGCGAGGAGAACTGGGAGTTGCGCTGGCGGGAAGGGCATGCCTTCGATGCGGAAGGTCGAGAAGTGATGTACCTGCACTTCCACAAGCTGGTGCCGTGCCTGAAGACGATCGATTTCGGATTCGGCGACGAGCCGTCCGCTTTTACGCTCACCCGTAACGGAATCGCGAGTGGCGACGGTCCGACAACGGGCGAAAGGCCGACCTAAGATCGGCCTCCACGGTCGATCACCGCACAGCCCTCTCTTACTGCTGTTGCTGCTGCTGGCGATCGGCGTCGGCGTCGGGCAGCGGTGCGCCGGCATCCCGTGACATCCACGGTGTGAAGGGGAGGACGTCGCCGCTCACTGGCGGCTTGACCGACGCGACACGAACGGCCACCGCGAGCTCGGTTTTCACGGCGGTCAGGCCCTTGTAGACTCCCCGCGTGGGTGGAACGTCGGAGTAGTCGCGTCCGACCGCCACACGAATGTGTCCCACGCTCGCATCCTCGTTATTCGTCGGGTCGAACCCGCACCAGCCGAGACCTGGCAGATAACACTCCGCCCAGGCGTGGGTGGCATGCGCGGCCGTCCGGCTTTCGCTCTCGGTCCTGGGGAACAAGTAGCCGCTCACGTACCGAGACGGGATCCCCAGGCGTCGGGCGAGCGCGATGAAGATGTGCGAGAAGTCCTGGCAGACGCCGCAGCGGGCCGTCAGCGCTTCGTCGATGGGTGAGTCGACGCGCGTGCTTTTGGGACGGTATTCGAGGCGGGCGTGCATTTCCTGCATCAGGCGTCGAAGCAGTCGCAGCGGGTCTTCGCCCCGGTCGAGCTCCAGTTCCTGTGCGAACGCGTCGAGCGCGCCAGTCGAGCGGGCGAATGCACTTGGCGCGAGATGCTCGAACCACTCGCCGGAGGCGCCGAGGGCATCGATCGCATCCCATGCACCAGGGCCCATCGACTCCGGCACCGGGTCGCGCTCGGCAGCATCCACCATGGCTTCCGCAGTGACGACGAGACGGGAATGTCGCGCGGGGATGTCGAAATGATGGACGGCATTGCCGTCGTGATCCGGATAGGTCATCACGCGTGACTGCGGCATCGTGGTCAGCGCGAAGTGCACGCAGCGCTGGAAGCCGTCGCTGCGCGGTTGCATGCGCGCTTCCACCACGCTCTCAGTGATCGGCGTCTCGTAGGTAAACCGCGTGATGTGCCGGACGGTGTAACGCATGCGAAATCCTGACTGTGTGGGGTCTGCCTCAAGCCGGACACTACGCTGAAAGCGCCGTCTCGATCGAGTACGAGATATAGCTCTGATACACGGACGAATGAATCTGCGCGCACTGGCGGCTGACGCCGGTGAGATAGGCGTGCGGGTCGTCGCTCAGGATCTCGTCCACCTGGCCGTAATCGAGCGACGCTCGAAGCCGTCCCGACAGCCGCTCAGGCCGACTGGCGCCGGGGCGGCCGCTGTATCGCGCCATCGCCCGCAACGCGGCCTCGAGGCGCGTCGCGGCGAATCTGATCGAGCGGGGACACTCGTCATCCAGCAGGAGAAACTCGGTGACGCGCTCGGGCCTGACGTCGGCCGTATACCGCCGGCAGTAGCCTTCGAGTGCCGAGCACGATCGCAGCAGCGCGACCCAGTCCGCCTGATCCAGTGCCGCTCGACTCGCGTCAGCGTCGTCGATCAGGAATGCGTCGAGCAGTGTGGCCGTCGACGCCGCACGTTCGAGAAAGCAGCCCGCCTGCAGATACTGCCACCCTTCGCCGTGGCCCATCGTCGCGTCGGTCACTCCCGCAAACAGGTGAACGCCTTCGACGATGACGCGGGACACATAGTGGGTACGTCCAACTGCAGCCGCGTCCTGGAGCTTGTAGACGCGGAGAAACAGGTCGTTGAGCTGCTCCCACATGTCGGAGCTGATTTCCTCGCGCACCTGCCGGGCGTTTTCGCGAGCGGACATTACGCAGGCCGCGACCGAGTTCCGATGCGAGGTGTCGAAGAGCGCCAGTCGCACCAGCGACTGCTCGCCATCGGTTGCGGCTGATGGAAGTCCGAGGCTGCTGTACAGACGCTCAATGGCGCGCGACCGCACGGCGGCGGCACGGTCGAGGCCGAGATCCCTGGCGACGTCGACCAGCCGTGCCGTGTGCTCGGCTCGCTCGAGGTAGCGGCTGATCCAGTAGAGCGCGTCGGCAACGCGAGACAACAGCATTTGTTACTCCAGCAGGACCCAGGTGTCTTTGCTGCCGCCACCCTGCGACGAATTCACGACCAGCGAACCCTTGCGCAACGCGACGCGCGTGAGGCCGCCGGGCACGATGGTGACCTTATCGCCGTAGAGCACATACGGACGCAGATCCACGTGGCGCGGCTCGACGCCACTGCCGACGAAGCACGCGGCGCGCGACAGCGCCAGCGTCGGCTGGGCGATGAAGTTTCGAGGTTCGGCCTGAATCAGCGTGCGGAATTCGTCGCGCTGCGCGGCGGTGCTGTGCGGCCCCACGAGCATTCCGTATCCGCCCGACTCACCGACGGCCTTCACCACAAGACTGTCCAGGTGCTCGAGCACGTACTGACGATCGGACGGGTTCCCGCAGAGATACGTCTCGACGTTCGGGAGGATCGGCTCCTCAGACAAATAGAACCGGATGATCGCCGGCAGATACGCGTAGACCGCCTTGTCGTCCGCGACGCCGGTGCCGATCGCGTTCACGACGCTGACGTTGCCGGCGCGGTACGCGTTCAGCAGGCCCGCCACGCCGAGGTGCGAATCCGAGCGAAATGCCAGCGGATCGAGGAAGTCGTCGTCCACGCGTCGATAGACGACGTCCACGCGACGCAGGCCGGACGTCGTGCGCATGTAGACGATGGTGTCGTGGACCAGCAGATCGCGGCCTTCCACGAGCGAGATGCCCATCTCGCGCGCCAGGAAGGCGTGCTCGAAGTACGCGGAGTTACCCACGCCCGGCGTCAGCACCACGATCGTCGGATCCGGACGATCGGGCGGCGCCAGCGTGCGCAGCGTCGCCAGCAGCGCCTGACCATAGTGCGCGGTCGGGCGCACGTTGTACTTGTTGAACAGGTCCGGGAACACGCGTTTGGTGACGGCGCGGTTCGCGAGCATGTACGACACGCCGCTCGGCACGCGAAGGTTGTCCTCGAGAACGACGAAACGGCCGTCCTCGAGACGGACCAGATCCGTCCCGGCGACCGACACGTAGACGTCGCGATGGACGCGCACGCCGCGCATCTCGCGGCGGTAATGACGGCAGCTGTAGACGAGCTCGCGCGGTACCACCCCTTCCGCAAGAATCCGCGCGTCGTTGTAGATGTCCTTGAGAAAGAGGTTGATCGCGATCAGCCGCTGGGCGAGTCCGCGCTCGAGCGTGTCCCACTCACGCGCCGTGATGATGCGCGGGAGCAGATCGAACGGGAAGATGCGTTCGGTGCCCTGGGCGTCGCCGTAGACCGTGAAGGTGATGCCCTGCGTCAGGAACGCGCGATCGGCTTCGACCTGCCGGCGGCGGAGGTCGTCGAGCGTCACCGTGGCCAGTTCGTCGAGCAGCGCGTGATAGTGCGGCCGCGCGTGGCCGGGCGCATCGAACATCTCGTCGTGCGTGCGATCGAGGTCGTACTGCTCGAACAGGCCGGCAGCGGGCTGAGCCACGCTCAGCGAGTCGGGGACGGCCACCGGCCGGGTAGGGGAGGACACCGGGCCAATCTTAGTGGCTAGTCGCGTCCAACGGTTCTGTTTCCATCGGAAGATCGTCTGACAGAAACGTAGGATGACTCGACATCGCGCACCCACATCGCGTCGGTGCGAACCACGGTGCGCCGTGCCGTCCACCGCAGGAAGCCCGCGTCGACCAGCGCGTCGATCACGTAGCGGCAGTCGTCGACGCCGAATCCCAGGAGCCGCACGGCTTCCGGGATCGTCAGTTCCAGTCCGGGCATCTCGGTGAAGTGGGCGCGAGCGCGATCGACGACTTGTGAAAAGCTCATGCGCTCATACCTAGCAACCCGCGGGCCAGCTCACCCGTGGGCGGACGTACGCAAAAGGGCGACGTTGTCGGCGTATTCCGCGGGTTTTCGTGAGTCCAGGCGATCGGGCCGATCTCCACATTCATGTCCCGAGGACTGATTCCACCAACAGCGATGTAGGAAACCGACATCGCATAGCGTGCTGTTTTCAAAAGTGGTCGCGCGCTCAGCCGTAGCGGAAGCCCTGCAGGCGCTCATGGCCGGATTTTGCGGCCGGCGCGTTTGGCACGACTATAGAAGCCTCACTCTACATGCGAGGGGGCAGCGTCAGGCGGCGGCGGAGCGACCTTCCGGATTTCGTTCAAACCGACATCGACATCGATGCACAGGCGCGGGCGATCTTTGACCGGTACGTCGGACCGCAGGCGATCGTGGTCGAGGGCACCGCGGCGCGCGCCACGTTTTTCAGCCACGACTACTGCCCGGACTTCCGCGTGATGAAGCTCGCCGGCGAGCTTGCGCTGAGCGTGAATCAGCACGCGGTCATCGAGGATGGCGGACCGGATGCCATTCATCCGCTCCGGGTGACCATCCGCGAAGTCATGCTTGCGGCTCTCCTGCATGATCTCGGCAAGCAGCACGAGGACTGCGCCCCGTTCATCGAATTGATGCGTGAGACGGATTTGCGTGGTGACACCGGGGCGGATGCGGCGCAGCGCGCCGAGTACCTTCTCGGCATCGTGCGCGATGTGCACTGCCGCAAGGGACCGTGCATGATCGATCGGTTGCGCGACGCCGGTCGTCCTGAGCTGAACAATCCATTCATCGCGACCGTCGCCCGTCGGCACGGCGACGATTACGCCACCAACTACAGCGCGAAACAGGGCTGCTGGTGGGCGCGTGAGATCAACGTCGTCACGATTGCTGACGACTACGACGCGATCACATCAGCAGGACCCGAGCGCGCGTATCGATCGGAGCGTCACGATGCTGAACAGGCGGTGCGCATGCTCCGGGCGGGCGTCGCGCGCGGCCGCTATGAGCCGCATCTCACCGAGATCTTCATCAACGATGTCATCGGGTCCGCCTAGGCGCGTCGTAGTGGTCGTCGTCTCCGGCTTGAGCCGGACCAGACGGCCTTTAGCCGAACCAGACGGCCGTTAGCCGGACCATACGGCTTCATCCGGACCATACGCGCAGTCGAGCTCGACGCGGTTGCTACACTGGGTACCGCATGTTTGCCAGACTCCCAGTATCAGCGTGTGTGGTTGTCGCTGGGATTCTGGTAGCCTCGTCGTCCGCGACCGCCGGTGCGCGCTCGGCGGATCGGATGATGGCCGCGCTGGGCCCAGAAAGCGCGCAATCGGCTGAAACGATCCGGCGCGTTTATCAGGATCATGTCAATGTGCTGGGGCTCCGCGAATACGGGGAGCTTGCCGGCGCAGTCGACAACGGCGGCCTCGTTCCACTTCCAGAGAATCCGCTTCGCTACAACATCCTGCCCCGGCTGGACGGTCCGCATCCAATCGGCGAAAAGGACCTTGCGAATCAGAGCAGCTATCTGACGGCGCGCGCGGCCACCATCGGTGTGCTGCTGGAGATCGCCTCGAGGGTGAAGACGGGACCGGTCGAGGTCACCAGTCTGGTCCGGCACGCCGACTATCAGGAGGAGTTGCGGACGACCAACGCGAACGCGATCACGTCCGTCCCGATGCACACGATGGGACTGGCTGTGGACATCGCGCTCATCAATTCAAGGATTGAGACGATCTACGAGATCCGCGACGTGCTTCAGAAGATGCAGGATGCCGGAGATCTCCTGTTCATTGGCGAGCGCCGGCAGTTGGTCTTCCATGTCGTACCGCACCCGTCGCGTCTCGGCTACTTCAACGACGTCTATCTGCGCGAAGTGGGTGCGCCGCTGACAAGCCGATCGGCGGAGGCCGTTGCGTTTCTCGATGCGCCACGACTCGCCCCCATGCACCTGAACCCTCAGGTCACCACGGAAATCATCGCGATGTTCCCGGCGGAAGGGCCGATTCAGAATCTGTGGGTAGAGGAGACGCGTCCATCGGCGCCCGCCATCGCGCCCGCACGGTTGCCGTGGCTGTTGGCCGTGATGTCAGAAGCGCGGAGCTACTGGCGCGCAGCGGCAGGGGCCCGATGGCTCGCGCTGCTGCTCGCATGTGCATCCGCCTGGGTGCTGGCCAGCCGTCCGCGCACGCTCGCGACGCTCTTCGAGCGCTCCTGATTCCGCCCTTCGCCAGTGGCTTCCGCGCAGGCCGGGGCAGTGCCTAACGCGGCACCGCCGTTCGCCCAGAATCGCTCGAGCCACCGCTCGAGGCTCCACTTGGCGACACTGTCGCGCCACCGCCCGATGACCCGGACGACGAAGACCCGGACGACGAGGACCCAGACGACGAAGAGGATGAGGAAGACCCTGCGTCACTCGGCGCCGATCCGGATGTGGATGTGGAGGCCGTCCGCGCTGGAGGTGCGTTCGTATTGGGCACCGACTCGCGCGGCACGACTCGCGTGTAGCCCTGACCATTGATCACGCGTCCGACGCCCGCCGGTGGTGGGACCGACCCCCCGCCACCGATGCCACTGCCGTCTCCGACGAACGCGCCTCCGTCGATCACGAGGTACCGATATCCGAACGGCTGGTAATAGTACGGCGAGTAGTAATACGAGTCGTAATAGAACGGGTCGCCGGTGAAGAACGGATCGCGGGCGTAGGTCGTCGGCACAGGTGCCCCACCCGCCTGCCCGACACGCTGGATCGCAAACTTCTCCGGATACGACAGTGCAACCAGCAGGTCGATGACGCGCTCAGACACACCTGACGAAGCCAGATCCGTGACGGTCTTCTTCGAGAGATTAAAGCCGGCGTTCGTTTCGACCAGCGCCGCCTCGAGCACGGCAGACGACACTTTGCTGCTCGCGTCCTTCACTTCGTCGAGCGTGAGTCGCGACGACGCGACGGTTGCGGGCGACGAACGCGGAGAATCGTCGGCACGGTAGTAGCGCTTCACGCGGATCGACTCACGGGGCCCGATCGCCACGGTCTGAATATCCAGCCAGTCGCCGTTCGGCGCGATCAGCGAGATGCCCGAAACCCGGCGCAGCCCCTCGTCCCCCTGACACCTGATCTCGGCGGACGAGAACAGGCGCAAACCGCTCTTCGACCATTCGGCATGCTCGGTTCCGGAGCAGTCGGCGTCGTTCACGGGACGGGAAGTTCCGTCGGCGACGATGGTCTGATCGATCACGGGCTGGGTGCTGACCGTCGTTTCGAAGCGCGCGCCATTGCCCGCGCTACTCACGCACACGCGCGGTGCCCCTTCGCGTGCGGTCGTCGGACGAGCCGAACGCTGCGGCGCACCCTCCTGCGCTTCCGCAGCGCGAAGGTTCTCGGTGGCAAGGGTCCAGCAGCCGATCCACGGTTGCCACCGCGCGTCCGTGGACTGGGCGAGCGCGGGCATTGCGAGGAGCGCGAAGGCGGCAGCGAGCAGAGTCGTTTTCATAAGCCCTTCAGAAAATGAAGTTCACGCCGCCGGAGAGGCGGAAGCCGGCCAGGTCAATCGGCTCGAAATCGATCCAATCGCGTCCGAGCTCTGACGCCGCCCACAGATATCTGCCATCGACGGTGACGTAGACGCGTTTGAGGACGCGGACATCCACGCCGCCGAACACCTGCGCGCTTGGCGTCCAGTGGTGCGACTCGAAGGTGCTGGGAAAGACCGACAAATCCACGAAGTCGACGAAGTCGCCCACCTGTTCCAGTTTGTAATGGAGAACACCGGCTCCGGCACCCACATACGGCACCAGCGTACGCGGCACCCACACGAGCCGGCTCAGTTCCCGACCGCGATCAAGCAGCGCGTAGCGGATGTTACCGCTCAGGTTCATCTCGCGCAGCGAGGTCGTCTGCTCGATCGGCAATCGATTGTTGTCGAGCCAATCGCGATACTCGGACAGCCTGCTGGACCGGCTGAAATCGAACGAGACCTGCACCTCGAGTCGCGGGGTGAGCGGAATGTTTCCGTCCACTCCTACGCCGGGTGCGTTGAAGTCCTTTCGAGCGAGCGTCAGCTGATCGGTCACGAAGTCGTACCAGTCGCTTCCGCCGCGCGCGAAGAGCCAACTGCCGCGGACAGTGATCGACCCGTGGGGGCTGGAAAACAGGAAATCGGGGGCAGGGCGCCGAATCGGATTCGGTGGATTCTGGGCCGCCGCGTTTGCGGCTACGGAAAGGACCACCAGCAGGGAGAGGCAAAATCGCATCGACTGACCTCCGAACTGAAAGCAACCCAGGGTCGGGCCGGTCGAGGCAAAGGATGCGCCAGTGCGTCAGCCACGAATGCATGGCGCTTGCAGCGGGCTTGTCGCGCGCGGAGACGGGCGTCGTCCTCCGCTCAGGCCATTCGCATATGCTTTCCGCACGTGCACCAGCTCCTCGTTTTCCTGGCCGCCTGTGCCGGCGGGGCGGTCAATTCGGTGGCCGGCGGGGGGACGTTGCTCACGGTGCCAACCCTGATCTGGCTCGGCGTTCCCGCTCTCAACGCAAACGCGACCAGCACCGTCGCCCTCTGGCCCGGCTCGTTGAGCGGGGCGTGGGGCTTCCGGCGCGAAATGCGGCAGGCCGATTCCCGCGTCTACGCGCTGGTGGTCCCAAGCCTGATCGGCGGCCTCACGGGAGCGATCCTGCTCAAACGGACGCCTCCCGACGTCTTCGAGCGACTGATTCCCGGGCTGATTCTGTTCGCGACGGTGCTCTTCATGGCCCAGGAGCCGCTGCAGCGCCGCTTCAACCTCACGGCCCTCCATCACGCCCGTTCACACTGGCTGTCCTGGACGATGCTGTTTCAGCTGGTGGTCGGGGTGTATGGGGGCTACTTCGGCGCGGGCATTGGCATCATGATGCTGGCGGCGCTCAGCCTGATGGGCCACACAGACATCCACCAGATGAACGGGCTGAAGAACCTGCTCGCGGTCGCGATCAATGGGATTGCGATCGCATACCTGGTTTTCACGGATCTGATTGTGTGGGATGACGCGCTGCTGATGGCGGTCGGTGCGAGCGTCGGCGCCCTGATCGGCGCGGGAACGGCACGCCGCGTCGGACCAGCTGCTGTACGCCATATCGTGGTTGCGGTCGGCCTGGCGATGGCCCTGTCGATGTTCCTGAGACTATGAGCGAACAGGTGGCGGTCTCCCGCTTCGTCGAGTTCACGCGCGCGGACTGGGCGCAATTGCGCGCGTCCACACCATTGCCGCTGACCGAGCCCCAGCTTCGCCGGCTGGTCAGCGTCAACGAACGCATGTCGCTCGACGAGGTGGCCGACATCTACCTGCCGCTCTCACGCCTGCTGAACCTCTACGTCGGAGCGACGAGAAACCTGCACGCCGCATCAGCCACGTTTCTCGGCACCGATACGCCGCGCGTGCCGTTCGTCATCGGCATCGCCGGGAGTGTGGCGGTCGGCAAGAGCACGACGTCGCGCGTGCTGCAGGCGCTGATGGCCAGCTGGCCGGGCCATCCCCGGGTGAGTCTCGTCACGACCGATGGATTTCTCTTTCCGCAGCGCGTGCTGGAGGCACGCGGTCTTGTGCAGCGGAAGGGCTTCCCCGAAAGCTATGACGTGCGCCGGCTGCTGCGCTTCATGGCCGACGTGAAGTCGGGCGTGGCTGAAACGGCCGCGCCGGTCTACTCGCACCTGTCCTATGACATCGTCCCGGGACAGTTCGAGGTCGTGCGCAATCCGGACATCGTGATCGTCGAGGGGCTGAACGTGCTGCAGGCGGGCAGCGGCGTGTTCGTGTCCGACTTCTTCGATTTTTCGATCTACGTTGACGCGCACGAGTCCGACATCGAGCTGTGGTACATCGAGCGCTTCCTGATGCTGCGCGAGACCGTCTTCCGCGATCCCTCGTCGTACTTCCACCGCTACTCCGGGCTATCCGTGGACGACGCACGCGAGACGGCGCGCCAGATCTGGACGAGCATCAATCTGGTGAATCTGCGGGAGAACGTGCTGCCGACGCGTGAACGCGCCCATCTCATTCTCGAGAAGGGGCGCGATCACGCGATTCGGCGAGTAAAATTGCGAAAGCTATAACGAAACGACGAACAACACGAAGATCCGTCGTGCTCTTCGTGACCGTCGTGGTTATTTCTTCCCCGCCAGCAGATTCAAATCCGCGACGGTTGCGATCCGGGCGCCATGGCCGCCGACGATTCGATCCGGCTGGATCTTCAGCCGGGCGAGGTTGTCGTAGAAGTTGCTGATCGTCGGCGTTGGCGGCGGAATCTGCGCGTTCGCCGCCGGCGGGTTGATCATGTCCGACTGGAACAGGATCTTCTCGGCCGGCAGCCAGGCGACGAGGAGCTGCTCGTTGTGCGGGTTGCCCTGCAGCACGTGCAGTTCGATCGTCCGGTTGTTGCTGCCGCGGAGCACGGTGCGATCGGTCACGCCCTGGAAGAGCGGCTTCTTGCCCGATTTCGACATGGCGTCCGGCGCGAGTGTCCGCGGACCGGCCCACGCTTTCTCGTAAAAGGCCTGGTTCGCCGCGTGCGTCACGATCGTGGCGTCTTCCGCGACGTAGCGGCGCAGGCCGCCGGAATGGTCGAAGTGCAGGTGCGTGTTGATGACCATGCGGATTGGCTTGTTGGCCATCAGCTTCTTCGTTTCCGCGATCACCGCGTCGGAACGCGCCTCGTTCTGCGGCGCTTCGATGATGACCACGTGGTCGCCCATGTCCACGGCGAGGCTGTGATGCGAGCCGCCGGTGATCCAGTAGACGCCGTCAGCCACTTTCTCCGATGCAGCGGTCACCGCAGCGGGGGGAGGCGCATTCCTGACCGCGTCAGGAACGGTGATATCAACGAACGGGTTGATCTGGACGGCGGTCACCGTCAGGTCCAGCGTCGGATAGCCACCCTGTGACTGCACGATTCGCGACGGAAACGGGATGCCGTTGAAGTTGCGGTAGCCCGAGTAGGTGGTCTCGACGAGCATGTCGCCGAAGACGTCATTCGGCATCCACGCACGCACGCGATCGACCTGGTTCAGCTTGTTGATGTGCACGTGCAGCGGGTAGCGTCCGCCGACGGTGAGCTCGATTTGCGCGCCGTCCGCGACGGGCTTTGCCAGCGTGGCGCCGGCCGCTTTCAGCGCACCCTGCGGCGTGGCGGCCCACAGCCACAGCACGCGCTCGGCAGATGCGGCAGGCTGCGACTGGAATGTCGGCGCACCGCCGCCCGCAGGCTGCGTCTCGTTCCAGGCGTAAGCACCGCGGACGTACTGAACCTGTCGCTGCTCTCCAGTGATTGCCGCGCCACCGCCGCGCGGTGCAGGCGTCGGCATTGTCACCACCTGCTCGATCCGCATGCTGTTCGTGACGTATTCGATTTGCGCGGTGTAGCTCTTAATCTGCCGTGCTGGCCACGGTTCCGTGGCGGTCGCCGGCTGGCCGAGCACGAATGATCGTCCCGTCGCGGTGAACTGCACCGACCGCAGCGACGTGACGTTCAACGCGGCGACTGCCGATTGAAGGGTGGGACCCGCTGCGGTGGTACTGCGGGCCTGTTGAGCAATGAGAGAAGCGCCAGCGAGCATCACGACGCAGGCGCCGGCGAGGACGGTCATTCTGCGCATGGAAACCTCCGCCTGCTGAACCGGGTCAGCAATGGTACGGAGGTTATACACCAGAGGCGCTTAACAGGGTTTCAGGGCCGGGCGCCCGCACGTGGAGGTGTTGCCAGTGGTCGGCGTCCACGCCGGGGCGTCACTGGCGGGAAACGATTCCTCCGATGCTTCACCCACCGAATCAGCCACGGGCTGCGGCCATGGAATCGCCGCGCGCACATGCTGTCTGAACCCCGTCCGTTCGTCTGCGCCTGAGGCTGCCCACCAGGCCAGCATCCCGCCTCCCATCGTCAACACCAGGCCCAGCGGAGAGCGCCGCCGCACGCCAGCTAGGAGGAGCACGCCGGCGGCGGCAGCTGCGACCCAGCGCTCCCGGTCCCACTCGGTCCGGTCCAGCCGGTCCCACACGTTCGCGTCCACACGATGCTGCACCAGATTTGAAGCCATGAAGTTCCTCGATGTGGGTAGTGCAACGGGTATGCCCCGGAATACCGGGGAAGTGCGATTTTGGACTGGCGGCGTTAAGTGACCTGAATCAAGACAGCTGAGGCTTGGTACCGCTACACGCAGAGCCCGGATATTGACGCGCATGCGCTGAGCTTGACGTCACTCCGCGTGCGATCCGGGCCGAATCTTTTGGGTTTTGATGGTTGTGAGCGGCGTCTTGCCTCGGCTCGCAGTCGTGGCATATCAGTTGCTTTTTTCGAGTCTGCGACGGTTCATCCAAACAGCCCAGCGGGAGACGAGTAAATGGCAGAACAGCCTCTCGACGTGCTTCGGCGTGTGCAGGGTGAGTACATCGAGATGCCTGGTCTTCGCCTGACGATTGCGCAGGCCCAACGGCTGTGGGGTCTGGACCGCGCGGTGTGTGATGCGCTGCTTGGCGCGCTGGTCGAAGCCAAGTTTCTGTTCCGCACGCGCGATGGAGCGTACATGCGTGCCGATCATGCGATCGGCACCTCCTGACGTTTGACAATTTACCCGCCTGGCCGGTCGGTGTAATTCCTTCCTACGAGCCGTAAGACCGACTGGCCGACACGTCCTGCCCCACGAACCCGAGCGGGGATTTTGCTTCGCTTGCGGCCGACACTCTGGGTGATGGAACGGAGAACAGCGACAACGTTCTCCGTTCTATATTCCCTTCAGCCACTTCGCCAGATTCCGGAACGCGTGGCCGCGGTGCGCGACCCGCAGTTTCTCTTCGTCGGTCACGTCCGCGAGCGTACGCCCGTACGGGGGGTAGTAAAAGATCGGGTCGTAACCGAACCCGTTCGTGCCGTGCGGCGCTGGTGAGATTTCTCCTTCAACGGTTCCAGTCGTTTCGAACACCACGTCGCTGTTGCTGACGGCGGCGAGCGCGCACACGAAGCGAGCAGTGCGAGGCCGCTCAGGGTTGGCGGCCAGGCGCGTGTAGATCGCCTCGAAGCGTTCCGCGTATGACGCGTCAGGCCGAAGGAAACGAGCCGATCGGACCCCCGGCTCGCCGTCGAGCGCATCGACGACCAGCCCCGAGTCCTCCGCGATTGTCAGCAGCGAGGGATCGTTGATGGCACGAGTGGCGGCCGCCGCGTAATGAAGCGCCTTCAGGCGCGCGTTCTCAGCGAAGGTGGTGCCGGTCTCATCAGGTTCCTCGACGGGCGGCAGATCCGCGAGCGTCAGCAGTTCGACTGGAGTACCTCGGAGGACCGTGTGAATCTCGCGCAGCTTGTCGCGATTGGTCGTCGCGATCAGCAGCCTCACTTGGCCAGGTATTGCCCCACGAGGCCGCGCTGCAGCGCAAACAACTGGCGCGTGCCGGTGTCGGCGAGATCGAGGAGACGATTGAGCGCTTCACGGCCGAAGGGGAGTGCTTCGGCGGTGCCTTGCAGCTCGATATACAGCCCGCCTCCCGTCTTCACGACGTTCATGTCAACGTCGGCGCGGGAGTCTTCCGAATACGCCAGATCGAGCAGCGGTTCACCTTCGACAATGCCGACGCTCGTGGCCGCGACGAAGTCGCTGATCGGCATCGTGCGGATGACGCCCTGTTCGAGCAGCTTGTTGAGGGCGAGGACCAGCGCCACGAAAGCGCCGGAAATCGACGCAGTACGTGTGCCGCCGTCCGCCTGGATGACGTCGCAATCGAGCGTCACCGTCCGCTCGCCCAGCTCCTCGAGCTTCGTCACCGCACGGAGCGAACGGCCGATCAGTCGCTGAATCTCCTGCGTTCTGCCGCCGACGCGTCCTGCCGACGCCTCGCGCTGCGTTCGCGTGCTCGTCGCGCGTGGCAGCATCCCGTATTCGGCTGTGACCCAGCCCTTGCCCGTATTCCGGCGAAACGGCGGCACGCGGTCTTCGACACTTGCGGTGCAGATGACCTTCGTCTTGCCCGCCTCCACGAGCACGGAGCCTTCGGCGTGAATCAGGTAGTTGGGAGTGATCCGGGTCGGGCGAAGTTGTTCGGGCAGACGGCCGTCAGAACGCATAGCCTTTCACTGTAATGCAAACCGGAAGGCTGCAGGCTCTCTGGCGTTTTTTACGACGAATCTCGCCTTACGGCGAAGCGGATTCCGCCTCGCGGATGAGCGACGTATCGCGCGCCAGCGGCCGGCGGATGTCCACGTGACCCGCAATCGTATCGACCTCTTTTCCGTCAACCAGAATCTGCACGCGCTGCACCGCCGGCAGGTTCGCGGTGACGGCGTTGACGATGGCGTGGACGGTGAGGAGTTCGGAGAGTGAGCCGCCGGGATGCGCGGCGGAGATGCCGCTGACGTCCACGAATGCGTCTCCCTTGTCCGTGACATAGAAGGCACGCAACGTCGTTCCCTTTGGAATCGCTGAAATGTACGGCGATGGCGGCGCCTCGAGCTGGGACATGAGGATTTGGCGCCCCTGCGCCACGACCCCGTCGGCCAGCGGGACCTCGCGCCGAATCGGCATCAGTGCGTCGCCTTCAGGCGTGGCGTAGAACAGCGTGGCCGCGATGTGCGGTGTTTCGCTGGGCACTGGCTTGCTGGTTGCCACCACCGTCTCGCCGTTTCGGGAGGTGAGACGTTCCAGGAACGAGGTGACGCCCCACGCGAGGAGGCCCAGCAGCACGATGCCGATCATCAGCGGAAGGAATCGGCGCAGCTTCGTCATGGCGCTGGCCATTATGGCGTCGGCTTCTCGATCGCGGCGGCGCGGAACCGGGCGACGGCTTCATACAAGGCGTCGGCAATGGCGTTGCGGAAGTCATCGCCACGGGCTTTCGACGCCTGCTCCCGGTTCGTCAGGTACGCCATCTCGACGAGCGCGGCGGGCATGTTGGCCCCGGTCAGCACCCGCATGCCCGCGCGCTGCACGGCTCGTGGGCTCATCGGCACACGCCGCCGAAGCTCCTCCTCGAGCAGGCTCGCGAGTTTCTCGGACTTGTCCGTGTACGCAGCCTGCGCGAGATTCCAGGGCACGACTTCAAGCAGACGACGGCCGCCGCCCAGCACGGGCAGCGACACGGCGTCAGCATTCGCCGTACGCCGGACGGTTTCGCCCTCGCGATCGAGCCGGAGGAAATACACCTCGGCGCCCTGAGGTCCTGAGCCCAGCGCGCCGTTGGCGTGCAGGCTGAGAAACAGATCTGCTTTGTTGTTGTTGGCGAATGCGGCGCGTTCGTCGAGCGAGAGCGAACGATCGTCATCACGCGTCAGGATCGCGCGGACGCCGAGACGCGTCTCGAGCCGCTGACGGACACGGCGTGCCACGTCGAGCGTCAGCTCCTTTTCCTGGAGTCCATCTCCGGTCCGGACTCCGATGTCGTCACCGCCATGGCCCGGATCGATGGCGATCACGGCGAAGCGAGCACGCGTCCCAACGGGAAGCGTATCGGTTGGCGGCGGAGGCGTTGGCGGTGCCGCCGAGATATCCCCGCCAGGAGTCGTTGCCGCAGGGATGTCGATCGTGATTCGGGCCAGGCCATCGTTTGCGACGGTTGCGGTCCTTGGCATGCCCGCGGTCCCGCTGAGCACGAGCGCGACGGTATTCGCCTGATCGCCGGCGCGAATCTGCTCGATCAGTCCGCCACCGGCAGGCAGCGTGAGGTCCAGCGCATCCGCCTCGATGCGGACGATCACCCGGCCTGTTTCGGACGCCACCGTCACCGGCGCCACAGGCGTCACTTCGATGGTGGCCCGCGTTGGCGGCCCCACCGCATCGATTCTGGCGACGACACGCGGGACGTTTATATCGCCGACGATCAGCAGCCGCGACGCACGGCGCAGATCGATCCGGCGGTCGTAAATGGGACCGAGCGCTCGGGGCAAGAACTCGACGGGGACCATCAATCGCCGACCTGATCGTGTGACCGGTCCCGGAAGCGTCACGATTCGGCCGTTCACCGAGGCGATCGACTGTTCAGCAGACAACACGATCGTCCGGCCCCGGTAGGTGACGGTCACACCGCCGGTAGGCGCATCTTCAGCAACCATCACCTGAAACAACGTCGCCACATCGTCAAGGGCGATGAGTTCCTGCCCGCCCTGCGTGACGGTCGGCACGGTACGGCGTCCCTCGCGCGCGATCAGTGTCAGCGGTGATGGCGGGGGAGGGCCCTGCGCGCGAACGAGGAGAACCGGTGCGAGGAGAAGGATCGCGATGGAGACCGCAACGGCTCTGCTCACGCGGAACTATGTTCGCACATGCTTGTGCCGTAACATTGCGCGTTCCCTGCCGATGGTGCTGTTGTTGACGCGCTCGGGTCGGTCGCTATGACGAAGAAAGTGCCACGGCGATCGCCGCTGGCCTCGGCTCCGCGGCCGCACACGCCCGGTGCGCCGCCCAGGCGTGGCCACGTGCCGTCGTCGCCGCCTACCGATCCTGTGGGCAAGGCGCCGCCGAGCCATCCCAGTCGAGCGCCGCGCCAGCGGCCCGTGGCAACCGTGCCGAGGCCGCGGCGGCCGTCGCTCGTTCGCGCCAAGCAGGGCGGCTTGGGTGACCTTTTCGAGTGTTTCCCCGACCTGCCACGACCGGTACGGCCGGCGTCCCATGCACCGAAGCGGCGGGTGCGGCTCGCGCGGCGGTAACGCTATTTCACGTCGTCGCCGCCGCCCGTCAGAGACTGCTGGCGGAGCGCCGCTGCACCCAGCAGGCCGCCCATTCCCATGGATTCCACGGCACTGCTGGGGATCAGCATGAGCGCGCCCTTCTCCTTCAACCCCTCGTAGAGCATGTTCATCGCGCGAAGGTGGAGCGCGGTCGGGTTGTCGTGATAGGACTTGGCCGCCTCCTGGAACGAGTGGGCGATCTCCATCTCGGCCTGGCCGAGGATGATCCGAGCCTGCTTTTCACGCGCCGCCTGCGCCTCGCGTGACATCGCGTCCTGGAGCGCGACCGGGATCACCACGTCGCGCATCTCGACCGCCGATACCGTGACGCCCCAGGGTGTCGAGCGCTGATCGATCAACTGCTGCAGGTCGGCTTCGATCCGCTCGCGGCCGCGCAGCAGGTCGGTGAGCGCCGTGCGGCCGATGATGTCGCGGAGCGCCGTCTGCGCAGCCCAGCTGATCGCGGTGCGGTAGTTCTGAACCTCGAGCGCCGCCTTTTCGGCGTCGTGCACCATCCAGAACAGCACCGCATCCACGTTGACCGGCACGGTGTCGGACGTCAGCGTCTGTTCCGCGGCAAAGCCGGTGGTGATGGTGCGCTGGTCGATCCACGACGACACCGAATCGATGAAGGGCACGACCCAGAACAGACCCGGGCCGCGCAGGCCGACGAAGCGGCCGAGACGCAGCACGACGCCGCGCTCCCACTGCTGGGCGACGCGCGGAGACTGCATGAGCACCAGGCCGACCAGCATGATCACAGTCGGCGCCACCGCCTTCCTGGTGAGCAGGCCGGTCAGGACTGCCAGCCCGACCGAGAGGATGAACACCCCGAAGGAAATCACATTCAGACGGGGCGTGTTTCGCAGAACAGCAGGGTCCATTTACTCATCTTCCTTTCGATGTGCCTGAAGCGCCTCGAGCAGGTCGTCGAGCGTGAAGCCTGCCGCACTGGCGTCGGCAAGCAGTCGGGTGATGAAGCTGCGCAGCCGCCGCTCATGCTGCTTGGGCGGATGCGCTTTCGCCGGCGTGGCGATGACGAACGTGCCGACGCCGCGGCGCGTTTCCAGAATGCCGGTGCGTTCGAGCTCCGCATAGACACGCGCCACGGTGTTCGCGTTGATGCTCAATTCGAC
>DASROF010000256.1:0-8479 GCA_035647075.1 Vicinamibacterales bacterium
TCAGCGAGTGATCCAGCAGCGAGCCGTCGCCGTCCGGCGTGGTTTTCAGACGTTCGATGAACTTCGCGAACAGGCTCATGTGATGGGCGTTCAACTTCGCGTGACCGGCAATAGCGGCGGGACGGTTGCCGTGATGCGAGATCGAATGGTGCGGCTCTGTGATGCCAATCTCCGGATATGTGCGCTGGCTGACCTCGCGCGCCATCATGAACGTGAAGACGCGTGTCAGATCCGTCTGGTACGCGAGCGCCAGCAGGTCGAACATCAACCCGACGTGCTCCTCGTAGGACTCGGGCACGCCCACCGGCGCATTGGGAACATCCGGCGTGGAATGCGCCCGCTCCTCCGCGCGCTGAATGCGGCGTTCGATCTCGCGGACGTAGCCGAGATACTCACCGAGCCGCGCCTTATCTGCGGTGCCGAGACCTCGTTCGAGCTGCTGCAGGTCCGCGGCAACAAAATCGAGGAGACTGCGATCGGTCAGTCTGCGCGACGCACGGTCCGTGGCAGTACGGCCGCTGCCAAACAGACGGTCGAAGACCACCCGCGGATTGATCTCCATCGGCAGCGGCGTCGTCGGCGTCTGCCAGTTCAGGGTGTTGATGTAGGCGCAGCTGTAGCCGGGGTCACACGCGCCGACAAGGCCCGTGAAGTCTTCGGTCGCAAGCTCCAGCGACGGGAACAGCGTTTCCTGGCCAATGTGCGTCGCGATGACCTGATCGATCGACACGCCGTTGAAGAAATCGGGGCCGTCGGTCCGTTTCGCAGCAACACCGGTCAGCCACGCCGACGCCGAGCACGCATGGTTATCGACCGCAGCGGCCCGAGTCAGCTTGCTGATGACGATGAGGTCGTCGCGATAGGGCTCGAGTGGTTTGAGAATCGGTGTGAACTCAAAGCCAGCACCGGCTGCGGCCGGAGTCCACTGGCTCATGATCACGCCATGCGGGATGTAGACGAAGCCGAGACGTTTCGGTACGGCAGCGGCGGCGCGCGCGGTGGCCGTCAGCGGCGGCGCCATTGCCTCGAGCCACGGCAATGCCAGCGCGGCGCCAGCACCGCGCAGGAATGTGCGGCGGTGCATCTGCCGCCGGAGGATGAACGTCACGATGCCGTCTTCGTACGCATCTGAAATGGCACGCTCCGAACGATGGCCAGGACGAGCGATGCGAACCGATAGTCGTCACGCCCGGCGGAACCGATGATCTCACGGACGGCCGGCATGTCGTAGTACTCCAGCCCCCGGCCCAGTGCGTAGGTCATGAGCTTTTCCGTGAAGGTGCCGACAACCACCTCCGGCCGGGACAGCAACGCGTTGCGCAGCGCGACGGCCCCGTCCACCCGCGTGCCGTCGCCAAGCTCGCCAGACGCGTCGATTGGAGCACCGGCCTCCCGCGTCCGCCACTTGCCCACCGCGTCGAAGTTTTCGAGCGCCAGGCCCAGGGGATCCATCACCCGGTGACAGCCGGCACAGGCCGGGCTTGCGCGGTGACGCTCCATACGCGCGCGGACGGTCTGCGGCGCGCGCGGGTCATCTTCCGGAAATGCGGGAACCTCCGCCGGAGGCGGCGATGGCGGCGTGCCGATCAGATTCTCCAGAATCCATTTGCCGCGGACGACCGGCGAGGTGCGATCTGCGTGCGACGTGACGAGCAGGATGCCGCCCTTTCCCAGCAGCCCCTTTCTCGCCTCCTCACCCACCGTTACCCGTCGGAATCGCGAACCGTAGACGTTGGCGATCCCGTAGTGCCGCGCGAGTCGTTCGTTGACGAAGGTGTGGTCCGCGGTCAGGAGATCAAGCACGCTGCGGTTCTCGTCGACGATGCTGCCGACGAAG
Organism: Vicinamibacterales bacterium; assembly: GCA_035647075.1. Classification (GTDB taxonomy): domain Bacteria; phylum Acidobacteriota; class Vicinamibacteria; order Vicinamibacterales; family UBA2999; genus Gp6-AA40. The sequence continues at coordinate 1,838 of DASROF010000256.1, forward strand.
AGCTCGAGCTCGCGTTCGAACGACTGCCGCAGGTTGTCGTCGAAATCCGGAAAGAGGTTCTTGTCCGGCGTGGTGCTCCGGAGATTGCGGAACTGCAGCCACTGCGCGGCAAAGTTGCCGACGAGCGCGCGCGACCGCGGGTCGCCCAGCATGCGTCGAACCTGCCGCTCCAGGACGGCTGGCTGACGCAGACGGCCGCTCGCCGCCACGTCGAGCAGCTCATCGTCTGGAATGCTGCTCCAGAGAAAGAACGACAGCCGCGACGCGAGCTCGCTGTCGGTGATTCGATACGCCTGGCCCGGCGCGACGCCGGCCGGATCCTGCTCGGTGCGAAAGACGAATTTCGGACTCACCAGGATCGCTCGAAGGGCCAGCTCAATGCCGTGGTCGAAACCCGACTCCTTGCGGCCCTGCTCGTAGAAGGTCAGCAGCGGAGCGACATCGACACTCGTCAGCTCGCGCCGGTACGCACGGCGCGCGAGCGTGCGGATGATCCTCTGGGCGCACGCCTGCTCGTCCGCGGTGCCGTAGCGTCCGCCTTTCGGCGGACCACACACAAACACGCGGTCACGGCTCGGCGTGCGATCGGCCCCGCCCGCGTTGAACGGTCCGGTCACCGTCATGCTCTCCACATGAGGCAGACCAAGATGATCCGTGGCGATGAGCGTCGTTCGCAGGAACGGTTGAAGCCGTGAGCCTCCGTAGGCTGGAGGCTTACGCAGGAATGCCGCGCCCACTGCGCGCTGCCCCGCCTTCGCGCGCACGCGCACCTGCAGCCGCCGCTCGAGCGAGTTCACGACGTCGGTCGCATTCTCAGACGAGGTGACGTAGTCGTCTGGTCCACCGACGGCCGCCAGCAGCACGCGCTCCCCGTCGAGCGTGATTTCCAGCTGATGCTCGTTCTCGAGGCCGCGGATGGATCCGAGATTCGTCTGCAGGAGCCTGACCCTGATCACATACTCGCCATCCAGCGGGAACGTGTGCGTCGCCATCAGCCCGCCGCGCGTGCCTGGTGAGAGATCTTCGTTCTGCTCAACCTGCGACGCATCGCCGCGAACGCGATAGGTTTCCGAGCCGGCCATGATCCGCGGGTCGCCGACCGCGAGCTCGCTGATGTAGGCCGCAGCCGACAGGTACCGCTCGAGCAGCGCCGGCGATACGCCAAGCAAGCTCGCGTTGTTGTCGAAACCGTCCGCGGAATCGTCTGGCGGCAGCAACGTGGCGGTGTCGACTTCGAGCGACAGCAGATCACGGATGGCGTTCGCGTACTCGCTGCGGTTCAAGCGGTGCAGCGCGTGGCGGCCAGGATTCGGATGCGACGACGCGGCGCGATCGAGCGCCCCTTCAAGATGCTCGACCAGCGCATGTGAGGCGGCCGGATCCGGACGCGGCATCCCTGGCGGCGGCATCGATCCAGTGCGCAGCCGGCGCACCACCTTCTCCCACATCTCGGCGTGCGCAGGAATCTGTGTGAGATCCGCGGTGTCGAGGATCACTCCCGTCGCGGTCGCCGCCGAAGTGGCCCGTGCGTTGTGACACGTCACACAGTATTGCTTGACCGTCTGCGCGAGCTCCTGCTGGGTACGCGCCACCGTCGTCGCAGCCTGCGGTGAGGCAGCCTGTGACATGCCAGACACGGCGCACAGCCATCCTGCGAACACAAGGAGCACGAAGCGGGCACTGGCGGACATCAGTCCATCAGCCGCTGCTGGAGATACGTGAATTCGAGCGCCGTGCGCAGCGCGCGCTCGTTGAGATTCGCCGCCGCGGCGTGACCGCCGTCGATGTTCTCGTAATACAGGAAGTCGTAGCCGTACTCCTTCAACCGGGCAGCTGCCTTGCGCGCGTGGGCAGGATGCACACGGTCGTCCTTCGTCGACGTCTCAATCAGGACCTTCGGATACTTCTGGCCCGCTTTCAGATTCTGATACGGCGAGTACGACATCAGCATCTTGCGCTCGGCCGGAATCTTCGGATCCCCGTACTCACCGATCCACGACGCGCCGGCTCCGATGTGGTCGTAGGCGATCATGTCGAACAGCGGCACCTGGATGACGATGGCGTTGTACAGCTCGGGCCGCTTGGTCAGCGCCACGCCCATCAACAGACCGCCGTTGGACCCGCCCATGATGCCCAGGCGACGCGCGCTCGTGATCTTCCGGCGAATCAGGTCCTCCGAGACGGCGAAGAAATCGTCGTAGACGCGCATCCGATTCAGCTTGAGGCCGGCGTTGTGCCACCGAGGCCCGAATTCTCCGCCACCGCGGATGTTGGCAACGACGTAGACCCCTCCCTTTTCCAGCCACAGCTTCCCGACCGTGCCCGAGTACGACGGCGTCTCGCTGATTTGAAACCCTCCGTACGCGTACAGCAGCGTCGGGGCGGTGCCATCGAGTTTCAGGTCCTTCGGCCGCACTACGAAATACGGGATCTGGGTGCCGTCCTTCGACGCCGCCCAGAACTGTTCGACAACGTGACGCGAGGCGTCGAACCGCGGCGGCAGACTCCGCATCTTCTGCGGCACGCCGCCGGACGCGTCGGCGATCCACTGACTCGTGGGCGTCAGATAGTTCTGGACGCTCAGGATCAGTCGATTGTCGCGATCGGCGGCCGATGAAATGTCGATTGAAGAGTCGTTCGGCAGCGCGAGCCTGGTCGACGTCCAGCCGTTCGCGCCGCGCGAAAAGCTCAGGACCTGCCCTTTCACGTTCTCGTAGAGCGCCACGACCAGACGATCGCGGGTGGTCGCCACCGATTCGATCGCCTGACGCTCTGTCGGCCGCAGCACCAGCGAGCCGCGCAGCTTGCCGGGCGATGCCTTCACCGCCGCAAAATCAAAGTCGATCAGATCGCCTTCTTTGAACCCGCCAGCCATCCAATCCTGCTCGAGGCTGACGATGAGGCGACCCGAGACGTAGCCCTGGATCGTGGACCTGGCCGGCAGCTCCAGCTTCGCGGTGCCGGTCCCGGTGAGCAGATGGAAGTTGGAATTGAAGAAATCGATCGACTGGGTCAACACGACGCCGGCGACGCGACCGTCCGGCTCGCGCAGGACGCGTGGCCCGACGCCGACATCCTTCACCTGGCCGCGGAACACTTCTTTCGCGGCCGCGAGCGATTGACCGCGTTTCACCGTCTTGACGACGTAGGGGTAACCCGATTCGGTGAGCTGGCCCTTTTGCCACTCATGGGCCACCAGCAGCGTGTCGCGATCAATCCATGCGTAGTCGCTCTTCGCTTCCGGGATCTTGAAGCCGCGATCGTCAAACGTGCCGGTGCGCGTGTCGAACTCACGCACGACCGCGGCGTCCTTGCCACCGTCGGACAGTTCCACCAGGCAGTAGCGATCCTCCGGCGGCAGGCATCTCGGGCTGTGCCAGACCCAGTTCGCCTTTTCAGTTTTTGCCAAGGCGTCAAGGTCGAGAATCGTGCGCCACTGCGGTTTGCCCCCGCGGTAGCTCTCCACCGTGGTGGAGCGCCAGATGCCGCGCACGTGGTCGGTGTCCTGCCAGAAATCGCGGAGCGTGCCGTCGCCGGCAAAGGAGACGGCGGGGATGCGATCGCTCGCCGTGATGATTTTCGCGGCGTCGGCGTAGATAGCCTTGAAGCGGGGATCGTTCTGAAGCTGCGGCAGCGAACGCGCGTTCTCGGCCCTTGCCCACGTCAGCGCCTTTGCTCCTTCGATCTCCTCCATCCAGATATACGGATCGTCCTCCGCGGCTGCCGCCAACAGCGTGGCACCGCAAACGAAGGCGAGAAGAACGCGCAGCTTCATCGTTTTCCTTCTTGGGCCTTCTTGGGCCTTAGGCCCTGGCCCTTGGGCCTCATTTGGGTGGCGTCGCGCCTCGGGCCGCACCGCCACCGCGCGGCGGACCGAAGTTCGTCGTGACCGGCTCGCCCTTCAATTCCTGATACGCCACGTTGATGTTGATCAGCGCGCGCGACTTCGGCGTGCCGCCGTACTCGAGATCCTTCAGCAATTCCTCCTTCAGGAACACGGCGAACTTCGGGTTCTTCTCGAGTTCGGCCAGCGCCTGCTCGGGCGTCTCGCCTTTCTTCAACGAGGCCTGGGCCACGTTCAGGAGGGCGCGATTGAATTCCGCGTAGGCCTTCAGACCGTCCCACGTATTCACGTTTCCGTGACCCTCGATGACGAGATCGACGTTCTTGATGCCCTTGATCGACTTCTCAAGTGTGTCGGGAAGCGCGACAACGCTGCCCTTCGTCGCCGGATCGATCAGCGGCGCCATGTTCCACGCCATCAGATCGCCGATGCACATCGCGCGCAACGCTTTGAACACGACAAACGCATCGCCATCGGTGTGGCCGGCGCCGAAGTAATAGAGGTCGATCTGATCCTTGCCCTTGCCGATCGTCTTCTTGTCGCTGAAGGTCTGGGTCGGCTGCCACGCGGGGTCCGCCTTGGGATTCATGTCGACCCACTTCTTTGTATTCTCGTGGGTCACGACGTCGATCATCGGGCGCGCCGCTTTGAAGTAGCTGTTGCTCCCGTTGTGATCCGGATGCACGTGCGTGTTGATGAGCATCGTCACCGGCTTGTCGGTGACGGTCTTCACCTGGTTCATGATCGCTTCGCCGTTGTTGGCGAGCTTGGTGTCGACGAGCACGACACCGGCGTCGGTCAGGAACACCGTCGTGTTACTGCCGGCCCCGTTGATCTTGTACAGGTTGTCTTTGATCTTTTCGATCTTGCCGGTCGGCGGAATCCCACCGCCGCGGCCACCACCGCCACCGCGCTGCTGGGCGGCCAGGCCGGCCACGGCAAAGCCCGCGACGACAATCGCGGCCAGAACTCTCGCTCGTCTCATTGGCACGTCTCCCCCCAGTATCTTAAGCGGAGGCAGCGCCTTCAGTTCCTTCGAGTTTGCTGGCTACCAGGAGTTCACGTGCAAGACATCGATCGTTCCGTCCTTCGGGATGACCACGATGTCGAGCGGCAGGCCGACGATGCCCGGCTGGATGCCGAAGCCCTTGCCGAACGTGACGGTCAGCCTCGCGGCTTCGGTGAAGAGGCGCGGTGCGGACCCGATCGACACATCGGAACACGAACCGCCGATCAGGGCGCCCAACTTCTCGACGTCGGGCTTCTGCCGCTCGGACCTCGGCACGCGCAGATCCGTATTGCTGCGCAGCGACAGCACCACGACCTCCTGCCCGTGAAAACGCACGCCGCACTCGCGCAACGTCAGCCGCGACAGGTCGCGCACCTGCACTTCCCACTTGTTCGTGGCCCGGTCCGTGGCAATACCAAGTCCGACGACGACACTCGAGGGACCCTGCGCGTCGTAACCCGACACCGCAATTCGCGCGACGATAGGACTCGACGCGTACTGGCGGACCACCTCCACGGCAGGCACATCCTTGAGGAAACGTTCGAGCGCGGTGCGGAGCGCCTCGGCGATGTATTCCGCTTTGCCGCGCAGCATCGGTGGCAATTGGGTGCGATCGATCTCCGCGCAGAACTCACGGAAGCGATCGTAGAGCGCCACGGTCGCTCTCGTTTCGGTGTCCGTCAGCTCATAGACGCCTTGCAGGGTCGACACGGACCGTGGGCCGGTCACACAGTATTTCGCCCGCACCGATTGGCCGGCCCGACTGCTGATCGCCGTATCAGCGCCGACGACGATGCCGTCTGGCGTAATGAAGACGCCAATCAGCGTGGCAAACAAGAGCGAGAGGCCTGCAGTCATCGGTCTTCGTCGTGATTATGAGACTGATCCGGGAGAGAGAGGAAGAAAGCTCAAGCAGTCTCAGAGTTTCGAAGCTGAGATGTCGCATTGCGCGTCATCGTTACCGTGAATTACACAGGCAGCTGCCTTGCTCTTCTGTATGGCGCGAGACGAGGGGGCGGGCGTAACCACTTACATCCAAACCTTAGATAGCGTGCGCACCAGCGCCCCACGTCTCGCCCACTTCACATCTCGGCCTGGCTCCCGCCTTCGATTCAACGTCAAGAGACTCACGGCTTCCTGATTGCACCTCCGATCTCTGATCGGAGGTGCGACCATGCGCAAGCAGGACCGTATCGCACACGAGAAGCAGAACCGTCCGCAGGACTCAGATCAGAAGCCATCGCAGCCCCAGCCGAAGGACCGCGAGCAGGCAAGAGGCAGCGCATCGGAGACAGCGCGGCCGCCGCGACAGTCTGGGAAGCTTCCGCTGCCTGATTGATCACGGGATCGTCCCGTTACGGAGGGTTCATGATTCGCAAGCTCAAGTCGGGCGAGTACCGTCTGTACTCGCGCAAGATTGATCCGCGCACAGGGCGACGCCGGAATCTGGGGACGTTCGGCAGCCGGGCCGCGGCGGAAAAGCACGAGCGCGCGGTTCAATTCTTCAAGCGCCGCGGATAACGGGAGGATGATCAACCCGGCAGGGCGCCAACCAGCAGGAACGTGCGATCCATCCTGGCGATTGTAAATCGACTCATCACGCGGGCTGCCGTCGATGCCACCTGACGAGTGCCGACGGGTTCCCTGGCCTGAGCGCAGTCGAACGTCAGCCGGGCGACGAGATCAAGCACCGCCTGCGACGGGGAGGCCATCGTGGCAGTTCTCCTTGCCTTTTGGTCACTGCAAGGACCTGGTTTTGCCTCGTGTTTGGGCGGTAATGGTCTCGAAT
>DASROF010000257.1:0-2980 GCA_035647075.1 Vicinamibacterales bacterium
ACAGACGGCGGCGCCAAAGGCAGCGGCGAGGGCAGGCGGCGCTATAGGGAAGGCCGTGACAAAGGCGGTGGCGCGAAAAGCGGCGAGAAGGCGGCCGAATAATCGCCGGACCTGACGGATGAATCCCTCTCGTCTGTTCATCCTGCGCCCGGTGGCGACTTCGCTGCTGATGGTCGCCATTCTGCTGTCGGGAATTTTCGCTTACCGGCAGTTGCCGCTGTCGGCGCTGCCGGAAGTCGATTACCCGACGATCCAGATCGTCACGTTCTATCCAGGCGCGAGCCCCGATGTGATGACCTCGTCGGTCACGGCGCCGCTCGAGCGCCAGTTCGGGCAGATGCCGGGCTTGAAGCAGATGTCGTCGACGAGCTCGGGCGGCGCCTCGGTGATCACGCTGCAGTTCAACCTCGAGCTATCGCTCGACATCGCCGAGCAGGAAGTGCAGGCGGCGATCAATGCAGGATCCAACCTGCTCCCGTCGGATCTACCCGCGCCGCCTGTATATAGCAAGGTCAACCCGGCCGACACGCCGATCATGACGCTCGGCGTCACCTCGAATACGCTGCAATTGCCCGCGGTGCAAAACCTGGTCGATACCCGGCTCGCCCAGAAGATTTCGCAGGTTTCCGGTGTCGGGCTCGTGACGTTGAGCGGCGGGCAGCGTCCGGCGGTGCGCGTGCAGGCCAATCCGAAGGCTCTGACCGCGAACGGACTCAATCTGGAGGATGTGCGTACGGCGCTCGCGGCGTCCAACGTCAACCAGGCCAAAGGCAGCTTTGACGGCCCGCAGCGCGCCTACACGATAGACGCCAATGATCAGCTGCGCTCGGCGGCCGAATACAGCCGGGTGGTGGTTGCCTACAAGAACGGCGCGCCAATCTACCTTTCCGATGTCGCCGATGTGATCGAAGACGCCGAGAACATTCGCCTGGCCGCGTGGATGAACGACGTGCCGGCCGTGATCGTCAACATCCAGCGCCAGCCGGGTGCCAACGTGATCGAGGTCGTCGATCGCGTGAAGGCGCTGCTCCCGCAGCTGCAGGGCGCGCTGCCGGCGTCGATCGACATCGCGCTGCTGACCGACCGCACGACGACGATCCGCGCGTCGGTCAAGGACGTGCAGTTCGAGCTGCTGCTGGCCGTCGCGCTGGTCGTCATGGTGATATTCGTGTTCCTGCGCAACGTCGCGGCGACCATCATCCCGAGCGTCGCGGTGCCGCTATCGTTGATCGGCACGTTTGGCGTCATGTATCTGGCCGGCTTCAGCATCAACAACCTCACGCTGATGGCGCTGACGATTGCCACCGGCTTCGTGGTCGACGACGCCATCGTGATGATCGAGAACATCTCGCGCTATATCGAGCAGGGCGAAGACCCGTTATCGGCCGCGCTGAAAGGCGCCGAGCAGATCGGCTTCACGATCATTTCGCTGACCTTCTCGCTGATCGCGGTGCTGATCCCGCTGCTCTTCATGGGCGACGTGGTCGGGCGCCTCTTTCGCGAGTTTGCGATCACGCTCGCGGTATCGATCCTGATATCGGCGGTGGTTTCGCTGACGCTGACGCCGATGATGTGCGCGCGCCTGCTGCGCCACACACCGGTGGAGAAGCAAAGCAAGTTCTATCGGACGACGGGGCGGTGGTTCGAAAACGTGATCGAGCGCTACGGCCAGATGCTGACGTGGGTGCTCGACCGTCAGGGATTCACGTTGTTGATTGCCATTGGCACGCTTGCGCTCGCCGTGGTGCTGTACATATTCATTCCGAAGGGCTTTTTTCCCGTCCAGGACACCGGCGTTATTCAGGGGATTTCCGAGGGGCCGCAGTCGCTGTCTTTCGCGGCAATGGCCGAGCGCCAGCAGGCGCTGGCGAAACTCGTGCTCGAAGATCCGGCGGTGGAAAGTTTGTCATCGTTTATCGGCGTCGACGGCACCAACACGACACTCAACAGCGGCCGCCTGCAGATCAATCTCAAACCGCACTCGCAGCGTGTGGGTGTGACCGCGGTCATCGATCGACTCAAAGCCTCGCTCGCGCACCATGAAGGCATCACGCTGTACATGCAGCCCGTGCAGGACTTGACGATAGAAGACCGCGTGAGCCGCACGCAGTACCAGTTCACCCTCGACACGGCAAATCCGGACGAGCTCGCTAACTGGACGCGCCGCATGGTGGAAGGCATGACGAAGCTGCCGCAGGTGATCGACGTCGCGAGCGATTTGCAGGACCTGGGGCTGCAGGCGTTTCTGCAGATCGACCGCGACACCGCGGGGCGTCTGGGCGTCACCACGGCCGCCATCGACAACGTGCTCTACAACGCGTTCGGGCAGCGGCTGGTGTCGACGATCTTCACGCAGTCGAATCAATATCGCGTCGTGCTCGAAGTCAAACCGGAGTTCCGCAAAGGCCCGCCGGCGTTGCGCGAGCTGTACGTGCCGAGCTCGACGGGCATGCAGGTGCCGCTCTCAGCGGTCACCCAACTCGTAGAAAAGCCGTCCGCGCTGGCGATCAATCACCAGGGCCAGTTCCCGTCGGCGACCGTATCGTTCAATCTCGCGCCCGGTTATTCGCTCGGCGACGCCGTGAAGGCGATCGAAGCGCTGCAGAAAGAAGTCGGCGTGCCGATCAGCGTGCGCACGACGTTCCAGGGCGCCGCCTCGGCGTTCCGCGCGTCCCTCGGCAATACGCTGCTCCTGATACTCGCAGCCATCATCACGATGTACATCGTGCTCGGCGTCCTGTATGAAAGCTATATACATCCGGTGACCATTCTGTCGACGCTGCCGTCGGCGGGCGTGGGCGCGCTGCTCGCGCTCATCATCGCGCGCCACGATCTGGACATCATCGGCATCATCGGCATCATTCTTCTGATCGGCATCGTCAAGAAGAACGCCATCATGATGATCGACTTCGCCCTGGACGCCGAGCGCAACGAGGGCAAGCCGGCGCGCGAGGCCATCCGCCAGGCCTGCCTGCTGCGC
>DASROF010000258.1:0-3654 GCA_035647075.1 Vicinamibacterales bacterium
CGGATGACGTACCGATCACGATCGACAACGTGATGCCGTGGAATGCTGAAGCAAACTGGGCCGAGCGCTACCGCGAGGGCCGCGTCTTCATCGTCGGCGACGCGGCGCACGCGATGCCGCCCAATGGCGGCTTCGGAGGCAATACCGGCATTCAGGACGCACACAACCTGGCGTGGAAGCTGTCGATGGTCCTGCGGAACGAAGCCGGGCCAGATCTGCTCGATACCTACGATGCGGAGAGACGCCCAGTGGGGACGTTCACAACCGAGCAGGCGTACTCACGTTACGTGACACGCACGGCGCCGTATCTCGGCACCGATGGCATGCAGCCGGTGGCGCCCGATCTGGACGTCGAGCTCGGCTATCGCTACGACTCTCCCGCTATCGCTCACGACGGCGACCCTGGACCGCTGCACGAAAACCCGCGGGACTCGCACGCGCGGCCAGGCACCCGCGCGCCGCACGCGTGGGTGATGCGTGATGGCCGGAGACTCTCGACGCTCGACCTGTTCGACCGCAAACGATTCGTCTTCTTCTGCGGCCCGAAGAGTCAGTCCTGGATGCAGGCGATTAGGTCAGTGCGCGAAGCGGGCCAGATGCCTCCTGACGACGTCGACGTGTACGGTCTGGGAGAACCGGGTTTCGAAGATCCAGCAGGGTCGGTGGCTGAGACTTATCGTTTGACGTCCGACGTCCTCCTCATTCGCCCTGACGGCTTCGTTGCCTGGCGATCAAGAACGCCCTCGGGATCGCCCTCTGCCGTCGCCGGCGCGGTGTCGCAGGCGATCTGCAAACCCCTGACTGTGAGCAAATCGTGAGTACACCCCTGGCAGCAGCGCCGCGAGTCACCACTACAGAGGTGACATCGCTGCGCGATGTGACGGCAGCGCAGTGGCGCGCATTCTGGGCCGTGATGCTCGGCTGGATCGTCGACTCGTTCGACTTCAACATCCTCGCCTTCATCGTCATCGACATCCAGCGAAGCTTCGACGTCAACAACGCGCTGGCCGGTGCGCTTGGGACCGTCACGCTGATGATGCGTCTCCTCGGCGGCACGATCGCCGGGACGATGGCCGACAAGTACGGACGCAAGCTGCCGCTGACGCTGTCGATCATCTGGTTCTCGATATTCGCGGCGCTGTGCGGCTTCTCGACGTCGTACGCGATGCTGTTCGGGCTGCGGGCGCTGTTCGGACTGGGCATGGGCGGCGAATGGGCCGCCGGCATGCCGCTGGTCCTCGAACACTGGCCGAGGCGTCTGCGCGGATTCGTATCGGGCCTGCTGCTCGGCGGCTGGTACTGGGGCTATCTGCTCGCGGCCGCGGTCTTCCAGTTCGTTTACCCGCTCTTCAAGGACACGCCGGACTTTGCCTGGCGCACGATGTTCTGGGTGTGCCTCCTCCCCGCCCTGCTGACCCTGTGGATACGCACAGGCGTCCCGGAGAGCCCGGTGTGGGTGGAGCGTCAGCGAAGGCTGAAAGAGAGCGGTGGCCTGGCGCGGGAACCGAAGCTCTCGCTCTCGCGCCTGTTCCAACGGGACTTGCTCGGCACGACGATCCAGACCACGCTCGTGATCGGATCGTTCATGTGCATCTACTACTCACTGAACTTCTGGTACCCGACGTTCCTGCGTAAGGCGGGACACATGAGCCTCCTCCCGTTTCTCGCCGCGTTCAACATCGGCGCCATTGCGGGGACGGCGACGTGGGGACGGCTGTCCGAGGGCAGGCTTGGCCGCCGCGGCGCATTTACCGCCACGCTGATCCTCGGCCCGGCATCGCTGCCGTTCTTCCTTTATGGCGGCAGCGACATGTCGCTCATCATCGGCGCATTCACGATGGGCTTCTTCGGGATGGGCGTGTGGGGCATGGCACCGGCGTACACCGTCGAGCGATTCCCGACCCAGGTGCGAGGCGTCGGTCCGGGCTTCACCTACCACGCCGGGGCCGCGATCGGCGCCTTGATGCCGTTGATCCTCGGGGCCATGCAGGACCGGGGGATCTCCGCGGTCAACGGCATGAGTGCGACGATGGTGGCGTCGGCGGTGCTGGCGATGGTCGCCGTCTGGATTGGCCCCGAGACGCGCGGCCGCGACTTCAATGACTGACGCCACGCACGAGATTTACGCGATCCGCTACGCGCATCACGATCGCCCTTCTTCAGAAAATTTCCTGCGCGGCGATCTCCATGACCTCAACGAGCCGCTCGCCTATTTCGTCTGGGCCATCGTCGGCCCGCACGGCACGTTCATCGTCGATACCGGTTTCGGCGCCGACATGGCCGCGAAGCGCGGCCGCACGATCGTGCATCCCGTCGTCGACGGGCTCAAGGCGATGAACATCGCCGCCGACGAGGTGAAGGACGTCATCATCACGCACCTGCACTACGACCATTGCGGGAACCATGATGTGTTTCCGCGCGCGCGTTATCACCTGCAGGATGTCGAGATGGCGTACGCGACGGGCCGCTGCATGTGTCATGGAGAGATGCGCATCCCGTTTGAAGCGAACGACGTGGTGGCGATGGTGCGGAAGGTGTTCGACGGCCGCGTGATGTTTCACGACGGCGACGATGAGATCGCGCCGGGGATCACGGTCCATCACATCGGCGGGCACTCTCGAGGCCTGCAGTCGGTGCGCGTGCGGACGACACGCGGCTCAGTGGTCCTCGCGTCGGACGCGTCACATCTCTACGCGCATTTCCTCGAGGGTCGTGTCTTTCCGGTGACCTACAACGTGGCGGACACCGTCGAGGGATACAGGACGCTGCGGCGCCTGGCGGAATCGGTTGACCACATCGTGCCCGGGCACGACCCGATGGTCCTGCAGAAATATCCTGCGGCGCGGCCGGGGCTGGAAGACTGGGTCGTGCGACTCGACGTCGCGCCGAAATAGGGGCGGGGATCGGGGAGGCCAACCAAGCAGCGCCTGTACGGTGTCTAAATCCGGGAGGACTCGATGCGCGCTCTGATCATCGTTACCGCGGCCTCCTTCGTCTTCCAGGCTGGCGCCGGCTCCAGCCTGGCGCAATCGACTCAGTCCCCGCCTGACGACCGGCGATTCGAAGTGGCATCGGTGAAGCCTGGCATGTCTCCGTTCGAGGCCGGACGGGCAGCGGGTCAGACCGGAGCCCCGATCGCCCTGTCGAAGTTCGGCATCGGGACGCAGCCTGGCGGCAGATTCACAGCGGGATCGACGTTGAAGCAGCTGGTTGCCGAGGCGTTCGACGTCAAGGACTACCAGATCGACGGTGGGCCGACCTGGGTGACCACCGACTACTTCGACATCACCGCCAACGCGGGCGCCGACGCCACACCCGCTGATGTCAAAGCGATGCTCCGGACGTTGCTGGCCGAACGGTTCGGTCTGCGGACGCGCAGCGACACCAGGCAGGCGTCGGTGTACGTGCTGAGCGTCGCGCGAAGCGATGGACGATTGGGTTCGCGGCTCACGCCCTCGAGTCCGGAATGCACCCAGCAGATCGAGCAGCGCAAGCGAACCGCGACGGCAGCAGAGCCGCCGTCGCCACCCTCGGAAGCTGAACGTCAGCGTGACCGGGAACGCATGCAAGCGCAGCTCAAGCGTCTTGGTACGGGTGATTCGTCTGTCGTGGCTCCGTGCGGAAGCACGATGATCCGCAGCAGCGCGACTGGGG